>JBFMDX010000012.1:2773-138859 GCA_040753795.1 Thermodesulfobacteriota bacterium | reverse complement strand
TCAAAGATAAATCGTACACCACATGACGGGCATACTATTGGTCTTTTAAATCTATGCCGACATATTTTCCGGAATTTCCATTTACAATTACATTCTGGGCAATAGTAAGACATTTTTAACACATAACAATGTTATTAGATAGAAATCTCGATTTCATCCCCAGTTCATATCATTAGCGTTAATTTCGGATAATTACAAGAGATTTGTGTGATGAGTGGATAAAATGATAATATCTATATAATTCAGTATATTGGAAAAAAATATTGCCTTTGAGATAAATTAATCGGCGCACGTTTAGCTACCTTATAAGGTGTTAAACGAGCATGCTTGATAATTCCGCATATTGTTATCAAGGAGTTTGAAAGCCGGGATTACCACCAGAATTCCGGGTAACGTCTGCCTGGAGCGAGGTTGTTGACCACAAGGGCGACGATCAAAAGGACAAGGGCTCCCAGGCCGGCGGGAACAAGGGCGTAAAGGTATCCCAGTTGATGCACGGCATCGCCGCCGATGACCGCGATCAGGGCCGTGGCGCCTCCGGGAGGGTGCAGCGTTTTGGTCAGGTGCATCAGGGCAATGGCCGTGGAAACCGCCGCCGCGGCAGCCAGCCAGGGAATTCCACCAAGAAGTTGAAATGCCGCCACGCCGATCAGGGCGGAAAGCACGTGGCCTCCGATCAGGTTGCGGGGCTGGGCCAGGGGGCTGCGGATGGCGCCGTAGATGAGCACGGCCGAGGCCCCGAAGGAACCGATGATCATCATCAGGCCGGTCCGGTCCAGCAGGTGTTGATGGATCAATCCTACAGCGGCGATGCCGGCAAAGCTGCCGATCCAGGACCAGATGATTTCAGTCGTGTTGACCCGGGGCGGGCTCTGGGTATGGCCGGACATTTTTTTGAGATAATTCATAGATAGTGCCCGGTTACCCCAATTGACAGAAAGAGTTGACCAGGTCCGAGCGGGTGACGATGCCGGACGGTTTGCCGCCGGCGTCCACAATGGGAAGGCGGTTGATGCCTTTTTGCGACAGGACGGCGGAAATGTCTTTAAGGGAAATATCGGCCGGGGCGGTCACGGCCGGGCTGGTCATGATATCCGCGACCTTGCGGTTGAGCATGGGCTCGGCCAGGCAGCCCTTGTTTTTCAGGCAATGGGCAATGACCCGCATGAATGAATCGTCGGTTCCCGCGCCCATCCGGCGCAGAAAATCCTTTTCGGAAATCACGCCCGTGACCCGGCCGGTGTTGTCGATCACCGGCGCGCCGGAAATGCCGTTTTCGGCCAGCACCATGGCCGCGGTCGTCAGATCGTCTCCTTCCCTGACGGTATGCACCGGCCGGCGCATGATATCGGAAGCTTTGAGGGCGGCCATCATCCGCTGCCTGGCCATCAGATAGGCCGCCCGGTATACCTCCCGGAAGTCGGCCGGGGTGATGTCGATATAGCCGGGAATGGATTTCATGGCCGCCAGGATATCCGTGTCGGAGATATCCAGCGGGGTGTTCTCGCACGACGTTGATGGACTCACGGGGGGTCTCCTGTATTAGAAGCAGTTTCCAATCCAGAAATGAGAATTTTTTTGCAAGATCAAGGAAAACAAGGGGTTTTGCGGAGGCGTACTTAAAGTACGCCGCACAAAAAACCCCGCGGTTTGACGCAGAGATTGCAAAAAAAGGCCATTTATGGATGGAAACTAGATGGGGGGCGCGATGGTCACCAGGACCCTCATCTGGGTTTCGGCCCGGATGCCGTGCGGTTCGGCGATGTCGGAAATGAGCACGTCACCGGGATTGGCCGGCAGTTCGGCGCCGTCCTTGCCCAGGAACAGGCCCCGGCCTTCCAGCACCGCGATGCTGAGCTGGCCTTCCACGTCGTGGTTGTGGATGGGCAGTTCCTGGCCGGGCTGGAAATTGAAGTTGATGACCCGCATGTAGGGGGAATCATGGACCAGGAATTTGTTGAGGGTCAGGTCCTTGAAGCCGCCTTCCTTGAATACTTCGATTCGTTTGAGCATGTCAGGTTCTCCTTTTATTTTCTTTCGGCCAGATCCCGGAAACGGTCGTCGGTCAGGATTTCGGCAAAGCGGCGTCCGTTACGGCTGGTCTGTTTGTAATGATCCAGGCAGTCGCGGACCACGTCCAGAACGCCGTCCTCGTCGTAAATTCCCGGCAGTTCCCGGGCCAGGCGGGGATGGCGCCCCAGTTTGCCGCCAACCAGGATGCGGTAACCCCGGCACGCGGCGGAGATGGTTCCGGTGGGGCAGGCATTGACGCAAAGGCCGCAGGACTGGCAGCGGGACATGTCCAGTACGGGCCTGTCCATGTTTTCATCCAGCCGGACGGCGTCATCCGGGCAGACCTCGACGCAGGCGTTGCAGCCGGTGCAGGCCGTATCCGTCAGGCCGGGCCGGACGGCGCCCAGAATCCCGATATCCTTGATCTGGGGCTGGGAGCAGGCGTTGGGACACTCGGCCAGGGTCACCCGGAACTCATGATGAAGCTTCAGGTCTCCGGCAACCTCGGATTTGAGAAAGGCCAGCAGGTCGGCGTCCTTTAAAACCGTTTCCAGTCTCCGGCGCAGGGATTCAGCCGGCACGGCCCGGTTGGGGCAGTCGCCCGAACCGAAACAGGTGTCCAGCTGATATCCCCGCACTTCGGAAGACATCGTTTGCAGGAAGCGTTTCCGGCTTTCATGGACGTCCGCCAGCGTCACCTCGCTGTGTCCGGCGCGGCGGGCGTCGTCTTCAACCCGCAGCCGCACTTTTTTGCGGACAAAGAACGGCACGCCGCGCAGGGCGTCTTCAGCTTCCGGAGACCATTTCATCTCTGCTTACCCCAGAATCGCCTTCAGGTCCTGGTCCGGCGTGCTGATGGGCATGATGTTGAAGTTTTTCACCAGCACATCGAGTACGTTGGGGGAAACAAAGGCCGGCAGGGAGGGGCCCAGCCGGATGTTTTTGATCCCCAGGTGGAGCAGGGTCAGCAGGATGGCGCAGGCCTTCTGCTCGTACCAGGACAGGATCATGGACAGGGGCAGGTCGTTGACCCCGCAGTTGAAGGCGCCGGCCAGGGCCACGGCGATCTGAATAGCCGAGTAGGCGTCGTTGCACTGGCCCACGTCCAGGAGCCGGGGGATGCCGCCGATGTTGCCCAGGTCCTTGTCAAAGAACCGGAACTTGCCGCAGGCCAGGGTCAGGACCACGCAGTCCCTGGGGATTTTTTCCACCAGTTCGGTGTAGTAGTTCCGGCCCGGCTTGGCGCCGTCGCATCCGGCCACCAGGAAAAAATGGCGGATGGCCTTGTCCTTGACGGCGGCGATGACCTTGTCGGCCACGCCCAGGACGGCGTTGCGGGCGAATCCCACCATCACCGTATTGCCGCGGATATCTTCGGCAAAGCCAGGCATGGCCAGGGCTTTGGCGATGACCGGGGAGAAGTCCTTGTTGGCAATGTGGTTAACGCCGGGCCAGCCCACCAGGCCGGTGGTGAAAATGTGGTCCCTGTAGGTATCCCGGGGCTTCTGGATGCAGTTGGTGGTCATGAGAATGGCGCCGGGGAAGGCTTCAAATTCCTTGTTCTGGTTCTGCCAGGCCGTGCCGTAATGACCGTAGAAGTTGCTGTATTTCTTCAGTTCCGGATAGCCGTGGCAGGGAAGCATTTCACCGTGGGTATAGACATTGATGCCTTTGCCCTGGCTCTGCTTGAGGATTTCTTCCAGGTCCTTGAGGTCATGGCCGGAGACCAGGATGGCCTTGCCTTTTTTAGCGCCCAGGGGAACGGCCGTGGGAACCGGATGCCCGTAGGTGCCGGTATTGGCGGCGTCCAGGAGTTCCATGGCCCGCAGGTTGACCTGGCCGCACTTGAGGGCCAGGCCGACATAGTCGTTCACGCCCAGTTTCGGGTCCAGGGTGGCGGCCAGGCCTTCATAGATGAAATCATAGACGGCCGGATCCGTTTGCCCCAGGATGGCGGCGTGATCGGCGTAGGCGGCCACGCCCTTGATGCCGTATGTCAGCAGTTCCCGCAGGCTGAGGATGTCCGGGTTGACCGTGGGATCGGATTTGACGCCCACTTTTTCGCCCTGGGCCACCAGTCCGGCCAGATCGCCGGCCGGTTTGAAATCCGCCGGGCCGGCCGGGAAACTACCGCCGACCTTGCTTTTGAGGGCGTCTCGGCGGGCAACCGCTTCATTGATCAGCTTCTGGAAACGGGCGGGATCAAAATCCACGTTGGTCAGGGTGGAGAAAACCGCTTCGCAGGCAAACCGGTCGGTTTGCGGATCCCTGACGCCGTTTTTGGCGGCCGCCAGGGCCACCTGGGCCAGTCCCTTGGTAACGTAAATCAGCAGATCCTGAAGGGCCGCTACTTCCGGCTGTTTCCCGCAGACGCCGACCTTGGTGCAACCTTCGCCTTTTGACGTTTGTTCGCATTGAAAACAAAACATGTTGAGCCTCCTTTGATAGATGGTTATGGTTTCTTACCTGTCATTTTGACTCCACTGTAACCGGTTCGCGTAACCGGCGCCTTGATCTAAGTCAAAAAAAGTAAAAAATAATTATTTTTTTCCCGCCTGATGATCCCGGCCGAGGTGGAAGTTCAGCCAGGACGAAGTCTCGTTGAGTTCCCACATTCGGGGCGGGATGATCCCCTCAGTCAACGTGTTTTCGGCGCCGTCTCCGCGGAGCCGCTCATAAGCCCTGACCCAGACGCAGGTCTTCTCCGGACGGACCTCGCAGCGGCCGTCCCGGCTGCCGCCGCAGGCGCCGTTGCGCATGTGTTTGGGACACCCGGATTCCGGGCAGAGAAAGCCGACGTGCTGGATGGCGCAGTCTCCGCAGTCGCGGCAGTCCAGGAGCAGCTTTTTGGCGCCCCGCTCCATGGCCTTCAGCAGACGGCGCAAGGCGTCCGCATCGTCGATTTTTTGCGCCAGCCGCCGCAGCAGGGGCGCCGCCAGGGCGTCGGCCCGGAAAAAGGCGTTATGGGCGGTCTTCATCATTATATAATGGCAGCGGCAGAAGGGCTGGGGGGGCAGGGGCGCGTGAAAACGCCGGTCACCGGAAAGGCCGTCGGTATTTACGGGCTGGAAAGCATAATAGGGATTGCCGGCGGGCGGACCGAACTCACCGATAAATTGCCGCCACTCTCCGGCCAGTTCTTCCATGCGGTCCATAATCCGCGCCACCGTCTGAAAACTGCGATGGACCCCGCCGATGTGGATCCCCTTGTAGCCCAGCCCCTTGACAATGGCCGCCAGCCGGGCGGCCCGTTCCACGGCGGCATGATATCCCCGCCGCTTATCATCATCCCATTCGGCGCAAATCGTCTGCAGCAGCCGGTCGCCGACCACCGTGCCGGGGATGCGGCCCGAATTCATCACCCGCGCGGATTTGGGCGTCAGCAGAAAAATCGAAGCCATGGCCGGAATATGTTCCAGGTTAAAGGCCTTGCGGACCTGCATCAGTTCCTGGTATTTGCGGGCGTCATATCCCAGCTGGGTGACGATATAACGGGCGCCGCCGCGGATTTTGCGGAGCAGCTTGTAATACTGGGCGTGGCATTCGGCCTCGGAATACTTGAAGGGGGAAATGGCGCAGCCGCAGAAGAAGGATGCTTTGCCGTTCTTTTGTTCCGCTTTCTGATTCATCCGGGTCAGGAGACGGAGCAGGTTGACCGAGTCCAGGTCAAAGACCGGCGCGCTCTGGCCTTCAAATCCTTTGCCGGAATAGTCGCCGGTCAGGGCCAGAATGTTGTTCATGCCCATCCGCTCCAGCTGGAGGGCCCGGCTCTGGATGCCGGCCCGGTTGAGATCACGGCAGGTGAAATGGATGATGACATCCATGCCCATGGCCATAATTTCCTCGCCCAGGGCATCCGGGCTCAAGGACGGGTTGCCGCCGGGATTGTCGGTGATGGAAACCGCCGACAGGCGGCCGTCCTGGCGGGCCGCCAGGGCCAGGTTTTTTACCGTATCCACCGATCGGCCGCCGGATTCTGCTTTGGGCACCAGTTCCAGGGTGATGACAAAATGGCCGGGATCGGCCAGATCCGCCTCAAATGAACGCATGGTTGTCTCTCAGTTTACAGTTTTCCTGTCTCAGCCAGCAGCTCAAGTCCTTCCATATCGAGAAACGAAATGGCCGATCCTTCCACCTCGATCAAACCGGCATCTTTCATCCTGGCCAGAATCCGGGAAAGGGTCTCCGGGATCGTGCCCAGAAGGCTGGCCAGTTGCCCTTTGGATAAGGACAGGTCCACACGTTGCCGGTTCTTCTGCTCCTGGGAGAGAAACAGCAGATATCCGGCCAGGCGGCCGGGGACTTCCTTTAAGGAAAGGTTTTCCACCTGGACGGTGAACTGGCGCAGGCGCCGGGATAAAACCGCCAGCATGTTGAGTACCAAAGAGGTGTTTTCTTCCAGGAGCCGGACAAAAGACGCCTTGGGAAAAAACAGCAGCACACTGTCTTCCAGGGGGGTGGCGCTGGCCGGGAACACGCCGCCGGCAAAGACCGGCACTTCACCCGCCGGTTCGCCCGGCCCGAAAATATGCAGGATCTGCTCCTTGCCCTCAAAGGAGAGTTTAAAAACCTTGATGCGGCCCCGGGCCACCACGTAAAATCCATCGGCTTTCTGACCGTCGGAAAAAATCAGGGCGCCTTTTTCAAAATCTTTCGGCTGGGCAATCCGGGCCAGCTTGTCCAGTTGATCGGCCGGAAGGCCCGAAAACAGGGGCGCGCTGGCAATGATTTTAACCGGATCCATGAGTGTTGGTCTCCTTTTGAAAGTCAGGATAATATAAGAAGATTCTAAAAAATTTGATTTAAGTCAATGCGCGCTGATAATGATTACATTATCCTTTAATCAAAAAGATAACAACCCTGCGGCGTTTAAAATATAGAACAACGCCATCGGAAAAAAAAGAGGAGAATAAAATATGAAATGTCCGGGACAGGATACGAGATACTGGAGGGGGAGCGACATTTTTGATGCCAAATGTCCCAAGTGCGGGGCCGCGGTTGAATTTTTCAAGGACGACACCACCCGGGCCTGCCCGGCCTGCGGCCATAAATTTTTAAACCCCGGTATGGATTTCGGGTGCGCGGCCTATTGCGAACATGCGGCCCAGTGCATCGGCAACCTGCCGCCGGAGCTGCTGGCCCAGCGGGAAAACCTGCTCAAGGACCGGGTGGCCGTGGAGATGAAGCGCTACTTCCGGCAGGATTTCAAACGCATCGGCCATGCTTCCAAAGTGGCCCGATACGCCGAAGAGATCGGCAAACAGGAGGCGCCGGCCGGTCTGGCCGTGATTCTTTGCGCGGCCTATCTCCACGACATCGGCATTCACGAGGCCGAGCGCAAGCACAACAGTACCGCGGCCCGATATCAGGAAGAGGAAGGTCCGCCCATTGCCAGGGCTATTCTGGAGAAGACCAACGCCCGTCCGGCCCTGATCGACGAGGTGTGCGATATTATCGGCCACCACCATCATCCCCGGGAAGAGGAAACCATTCATTTCAAGGTACTCTACGACGCCGACCTGATCACCAACCTAGAGGAGAGCCAAAAGGAGAAGGAAGAGGGAAGCGATCCCGAGCGGATAGAGAAAATTATCGGAAAAAGCATGTTCACGGAAACCGGCCGGCAGGTGGCCCGCCGGGCGCTGCTGAAAAAATAACAGGTGAAGCGACAAATATCAGGAGGACCCCATGAAAGTGAAGAGAAAGATCATTCAGATAGACGAGGAAAAATGCACCGGCTGCGGTCAGTGCGTGGTCGCCTGTGCCGAGGGCGCCATCCGGATTGTTGACGGCAAGGCCAGAGTGATATCGGACAACCTTTGTGACGGCCTGGGCGCCTGTATCGGCGAATGCCCGGAAGACGCCCTTCACATCATCGAGCGCGAAGCTGATGAATTTGATGAAAAAGCAGTTGAAAAGCATCTGGAATCACAGCACAAACCAGAACCGCCCGCGACTATGCCGTGCGGCTGCCCCTCGGCCCAGATCCAGACTTTTGCCGCGGCTACACCGTGCCAGGCCGCCAACCAGCCGACAGCCACCGGGGCTCCAGGGGCGGCCCTGTCCCACTGGCCCATCCAGATCCGCCTGGTTCCCCCCACGGCGCCTTTTTTAAAAGGCGCCGACCTGCTGGTGGCGGCCGATTGCGCGCCGGCGGCCTTTCCCCGGTTCCATTCCGAACTGCTGCCAGGCCGGGCCGTCATGATCGGCTGCCCCAAGTTTGACGACCGCAAGGACTATGTGGAAAAGTTCGCCCAGGTATTCAGGACCGCCGGCCTCAAAAGCATTACCTGCCTGATCATGGAAGTGCCCTGCTGCGCGGGCCTGCCCGTCATTTTAAGGGAAGCCATGCAGGCATCCGGGGTGACGGTTCCCATGGAAGTGATCACCGTATCGGCCAGAGGGGAAATAATTGAACGAAGAAAATATTAAAAAGCAACGCAAAATGGAGAAACCGTATGCGATTATCAAGGCGGAATTTTATTAAAGCCGGAATGGCAACGGCGGCGGCCTCCACCCTGGATCTGAAGTTTCTGCGCTTTTCCGGGGAAGCTGCGGCACCATCAGCCGGAGATGAAAACCGGGTCGTTCGCAGCACCTGCTCGCCCAATTGCACCGGCGCCTGCGGTTTCAATGCCCTGGTAAAAGACGGCCGAATCGCCACCCTGATCCAGGCGGCGGACTACCCGGAAGAAAGTTACAACCCCCGGGGATGCCTGCGCGGCCTGTCCATGATGAATCTGATCTACGGCAAGGACCGGGTCAAGTATCCGCTCATCCGCACCGGTCCGCGCGGCTCCGGGGAGTTCCGCAAGGCCACCTGGGAGGAGGCCCTTGATTTTACCGCCAAACGGCTCAAGGAAATCATGGACAAGGACGGTCCCGAAGCCGTGGCCCTGACCATTCAGGTGCCGGGAACCGGTTACGTTCACAAGGGGGCGCTGGTGCGTCTGGCCTCCCTGGCCAACTGGACCATTCACCACGGCTACGACCAGAACGGCGATCTGCCCATGTTCTGGCCCATGACCTTCGGCGTTCAGAGCGAGGAGTTGGAATCCCTGGAATGGCTCAACTCCCGCTATACCATTATTCTGGGTTCCAATGTGGTCCAGACCCGGCTTCCCGATGTTCATCATCTCATCGAAGCGAAAAAGGAAGGCAAGGTCGTGGTGGTCGATCCCGATTTCTGCTCCACCGCCGCCAAGGCGGACGAGTGGCTGGCCATCAAGCCCGATACGGACGCGGCCCTGGCCCTGGGAATGGCCCGGGTCATCATCGACCGGGGGTTGTATGACACCGCCTTTTTACAGGATTTCACCGATATGCCGATCCTGGTCCGGACCGATTCCGGCAAACGACTGCTGGCCGGGGAAGTCAAAGCCCTGGCCGGTGAGGCCACCAGTCGGGCCATTCCGGAATACCGGAGCCTTTATGTGATTCATGCCGACGGCGGATTCAAGGTTTTGAACCCCGAACGTCTCGATCCCACCGGGGCCGATCTGGAAGGCCGTTATGATGTTGAACTGACGGACGGCACCACGGTGGAAGTCAAAACGGTTTTCACAAAACTGCGGGAGATGCTGGACGACTATCCGCTCGACAAGGTGTCGGCCATCACCGAAATTCCGGCCGATGCCATTGAGCGAGTCGCTGTTGAAGCCGCTACGCATACGCCGGTGCATGTGATCTATGGTGCCAGCAATTATCAGTGGTATCACGGCGACCTGAAAGGCCGGGCCATTTCCCTGATCCCGGTGCTGACCGGCAGCATCGGCAAAAGCGGCGGCGGCATTTCCACCTATGCCGGGCAGTACCGCATCCGCTTTGATCTGGCCGAATGGTGGCTCCCGAAGGAAGGAAAATTAAACTGGGTGCCGTATCTTTATTTTCTCCAGGGCGGCGGCAAGCGCTATCCGAAAAACGGCATCAAGGCCATGGTGGGCGGCTGGGGCAACCCCTTTGATCAGCACAACATGGCCAACCAGCTAAAAGACCGGGCCGCTTCCGGGGATATCGAGTTCGTGGTCACCTTTGACTTCAACATGACCACGTCCTGCCTGTGGTCGGACGTGGTCTTTCCCGGCACCTGCTGGTATGAAAATTACGAGTTGACCGCGACCATCCTCCATCCCTATCTGCAGTTGCAGCAGCCGGCCATCAAACCGCTGTTTGAAAGCCGCAACGGCTTTTTTCTGGCCCGGGAATTGGCCAGGCGGCTGAACCCGGAATTTGAAAAATATTATTATCCGGAATTAAACGATACCGACGCCAGCCTCAAAATCATCGAGATGCTGCTGGAAAAAGGCGGGGAAGAGACCCGGGGAATTACCCTGGACATGCTCAAAAAAGGCCCGGTCCGTTTGCATTCCCGGGCGCCCGGGGACCGTCAGGTACCGTTTTACGAGCAGGTTCACGATCGGCACCCGTTCCCGCCTCCCAGTTATCCCGCCCCTCTGGAAGCCACGGCGAAATTCGTGCGCAGCGGCCGCATCGAGTTTTACAAGGACGAGGACCTTTTTCTCCAGACCGGAGAACAACTGCCGGTCCATAAAGACACTTTCGTGGACACGGAATACGCCGCGGACCCGGAGGCGAAAAACAAGTACCGGCTCCGTTTTGTCACCAAAAATTCCCTCTACCGGGTGCATTCCACCCATTCGGACAATGTCTGGCTGAACGAACTTCAGGGCAACAAGCCCAAGATGTTTCTCAATGAAGCCGATGCCCGGCAGCGGGGGATCCGGTCCGGCGATCTGGTGGAAGTATACAACAATCGCGGCAAAACCCGGGCCTATGCCGTGATCGATCCGGGATGCCGGCCGGGTACCGTGATTTTCGAACAGGGCTGGTGGGCCCGGTATCTCCAGAACGAATCCTACAACTCACTGACCATGCCCTGGATCAAGCCCCTGCACGAGATCTATTTCGTCCCGGGAATCTGGTCGCCGACAACGGCCTGGAATGAATGCCTGGTGGATGCAAGGAGGGTGGACGCATGAGAAGAGGAATGGTTATCGATCTTGAAAAATGCATCGGCTGCCGCTCCTGCGCCGTGGCCTGCAAACAGCACAACGCCCAGCCGGCCGGAACCTGGTGGAACCGGGTGGTAACGCCGGGCAGCGACCATCATTTGACGCCGCCGGTCAAGGGACGGTCCTATTTTCTGCCCATCCATTGCCAGCATTGCGCCAACGCGCCCTGCGTCAAGGTCTGTCCGGTTCAGGCCACCTATGTCACGGAGGCGGGCGAAGTGCTGGTGGATTTCGAACGCTGCATCGGCTGCCGTTACTGCATGGCCGCCTGTCCCTACGGCGTGCGCCAGTTCAACTGGGAAGACCCGGCCCGCGCCATGAAAAAATATGAATACCAGACTGGATATCGTTTCGGCTTTCCGGACGAATATCGGCTCGACGGCCGGCTGGTGTATATGCCGGCGCGAATCAAGGGCACGGTGGAAAAGTGCAATTTCTGCGTGCATTACGCCGCTCAAGGGCTCGATCCGGCCTGCGTCCGCGGATGCCCGGGCAAAGCCCGGTTCGTCGGCGACCTGGACGATCCGGACAGCACGGTGTCCCGCCTGATAGCGGAGAAGAACGGCTTTACCCTGCTGGCCGACAAGGGAACAAAGCCCAATGTTTATTACCTGCCGCCGGCGCGAAAGGAGGGATAATCATGACCATACGCAAAAAAACGGGTCTTGGCGTCACCGGCCTGCTGATGCTGGCCGGACTGGTTGCCTGGGTGATCCAGTACCGGGAAGGACTGGTGCTGACCCATCTGCAGAATTCCTATTCCTGGGGATTGTACATATCCACCCTGGCCTTTTTCGTGGGCAATGCCGCCGGCGGGCTGGTGCTCAGTTCCATGATTTATCTGTTCGGCGTGACCGAATTAAAACCGTTTGCCCGCATCGGCGCCCTGGCCGCTTTTGCCAACGTGACCGCCGCCATGCTGATCGTTCTGCCGGACATGGGCCAGCCGTTCCGGGTCATCAACCTCCTGCTTCATCCCCAGTTTTTAAGCCCGCTGATCTGGGACATCATTGTGTTGAGCCTGTATGCCGGGCTGTCGCTGACTTACCTTGTCCTGCTCATGCTCCCGGACATTGCCGCCGGTCCGTTCAAGGGGTTGCTGCCGTCTGATCCGGAAGCCTTTTCGGATAGATGGGCCAGACGGATCGCCCCCTTTTCCCTGGTGGCCGCCATCGGCATTCATGTGGTCACGGCCTGGATATTCGCCACTCAGGGCGCCCGGGAATGGTGGCATTCGGCGGTAATGGCGCCGGATTTCGTGGCGGCGGCCATGGCCTCGGGCACGGCCTTTGTAATGCTGATCGCCCTGATGGCATACGGCCTGAAGGAAGGCCACCGCCAGGCTTACCGGATCATGGCCGTTTTTATCGCCGTCTGTCTCTTTATTCACCTGTTTCTGATGTACAACGATTTCGTGATCAATGCCTGGTACGGGAACGATGAGGCGCTGGGTGCGCTGAAGATCACCCTTCAGGAAAATCTGGGCGTGCATCTGTATGAGGTGCTGGCGCCCCTGGCCGGCGTCATATTGCTCTTAAACCGACGGGCCCGGGAACGTGCCGGGGTCATGATGACCGCCTGCCTGCTGCTGGTCTCGGGCATTTTCGCCCATCGGCTACTGATCATGCCCGCGGCCTTCAACCACATGCCCCTGACCATCCACCCCTTTGGGATTCAGAATCTTTCCTGGCCGGTCCCGGTCGCATCAGGCCGGTTTTCCCCCATGACCGACACCTTTGTATCTCATTATCATTATTTCCCCAGCGCCGTTGAAATCGTGATCACCCTGGGGGTGATGGCCTATGCCTGTTTTCTGCTCATCATCGCCATCGACCGGCTGCCCATCCTGAAAAAGGCGGATTCATGAATCAGAAGGTGATAGAACCGGAGGTGTTCCAAGCGCTTTCCCGATTGTTCAGCTATCCGGAAAACTTGCCGGATACCGGCGCTTTCAAGGCCTTGTTGCCTGCTCCTGACGTGCCGGAGGCCTGTGATCCGGGAAAAATGAGCCTGACCGCTCTGCAAAACCAGTATGTCCGGCTGTTCATCAACGCCTATCCGGAAGCACCCTGTCCACCATACGGCTCTTATTACTTGGAAGGAGTCATCATGGGGCCGTCCACCATTATCCTGGAGCAACTCTATCAGTCCTATGGTTTTGAAACCGGCGAACCGGCCGATCACATCGCCGTGGAGCTGGAGTTTCTGGCGTTGTTGTCGCTGATGCTCCGCCAGGCCGGGGAAGGGGAGGAGTCGGAGAGAATTCTGGCGGACTACCGTTTTGTTCTGGAGCATCTGCGCTCCTGGCTGGCCTTGTTTTTCAAGAGCATTCAAAGTGTTGATGACGCCGGTTGTTATCTGACATTCTCCGGGTATGTCGAGAAGGTGTTTTCCATAATGTAATCTATTCAGGAGGAAGAAATGGAATATATCGTTGTCTGCGTAGCGGCGCTTATTGCATCTGGTCTTACCTTGTTTTCAGGTTTTGGTTTGGGCACACTACTGATGCCGGTAACAGCCCTTTTTTTCCCAATAGAACTTGCCATCGCCATTACCGCGATAGTCCATCTTGCGAATAACCTGTTCAAAGTGGGTTTGATGGGCGGGCAGTCTGAAAAATCCGTCCTAATCAAGTTTGGCGTTCCTGCCGTCCTAGCCGCCCTTATAGGTGCAACACTGCTCAATCGGATAGGATCAGTCCCAGCCATCTATCATTACATAGCTTTTGGCCGAGAGGTCGAAATCTCGTCAATAAAACTGGTAATCGGAATTCTTATTATTCTATTTGTTGCCCTGGAACTGTCAGAGCGTTTTTCACGAATTAAACTTGATAGGAAGTGGTTGCCTTTAGGTGGAGTCGTTAGCGGCTTCTTCGGAGGACTTTCCGGTCACCAGGGCGCCTTCAGGAGCATGTTTTTGCTTAAGGCCGGCCTCGGTAAGGAAGCATTCGTTGCAACCGGTATTGTACTTGCGGTCATGGTGGATTTATCTCGAATGACAGTATATGGTGCAGGCGCCTTGGCGTATGGGAATAACGCCCAGTGGGGGCTGGCAGGTGCTGCCAGCATTTCCGCCTTTCTCGGGGCTTACGTCGGAGCCAAAATACTGAAAAAGGTTACCATTCGTTTCATACAGTTGGCTGTATCCGCCTTACTGATAGTTGTTGCTATCGGACTTATTTCAGGCTTAATGTGAGGCGAGGCGGCACCAACGCTTTTTGGATTGTATGGATTTTAGGTGGTCACCATTTCGATCAGAGGAGCAGTTCTGGGAAGGAAGAAGATGTAAGCTGGCATCTACTACCGAAATCTTGACACAAGACCCGAATATGGACTAAATTAAGTCTCATAAAAAAAGGAGGTGCTGTCATGAGACTGTCCGGCAGTGTCAGACCGATCAGTTATTTTAAGTCACATGCTTCTGAAATCATAAAGAATCTGAACGAGCAGCGGGAAGCCATGATCATCACGCAGAACGGTGAAGCCAAAGCGGTCATCCAGGATATCGAAAGCTATGAGCAAACCCGGGAGACCATGGCGCTTTTGAAAATTCTGGCCCTGGGCATGCGCCAGATCGAGGAGGGCCAGGTATTAACGGCGCAAGAGGTGATTGGCCGGCTGAAGAAACAAACAGAGGTCACCTGATGGCCTGTAAAATATGGCTGACCAGAGACGCGGCCGAAGACCTGAACGAATTATATGCCTGGCTTTCCCGTTACGACTCCCCTCAAAAAGCCGATCATGTCCTGGAAAAAATCGAGAAGGCTTTTACCGGTTTGACCGAACACCCCGACCGCGGCGCTTATCCGAAAGAATTGCTGGAACTGGGGATTCGTGAATACCGGGAAGTTTTTTTCAAGCCTTACCGCATCATTTACCGCGTTATCGGC
Source organism: Thermodesulfobacteriota bacterium (assembly GCA_040753795.1). NCBI lineage: Bacteria > Pseudomonadati > Thermodesulfobacteriota > Thermodesulfobacteriota bacterium. The sequence continues at coordinate 123,925 of JBFMDX010000012.1, read as the reverse complement.
AAGAACGTCTATGTGCTGTTGATTGTCGACGGCCGTCGTGACATGCAGTCGGTATTGCAACGACGATTGCTGGGCGCATAATGTGCATCGCACAGCGGCAACAACGAACTGACAACATTCACAGAGGACAATATGACGACATCAAGAGATCACTGGAATGCCATCTTTTCAAAGAAAGCCGATACTGAACTCGGCTGGTATGAGAAGGATGTTTCGCAAACGATCAAATTTCTTGATCGGATTCCGCAGGACGCGCCGGCTTGGATTTTTCTTCCTGGCGCGGGGACATCTATACTGGTCGACGAACTCCTGGCCAGAGGGCACAACCTCATTTTGAATGATATCAGCGACGATGCCCTGAATAAGCTTAAGGACAGAATCGGGTCTAACGGAAAAGTGACGTGGCTTCACCATGACATCTCCAAACCCCTACCGGCAGATATCCCCCCGGTGGATATCTGGATTGATCGTGCCGTTCTCCATTTCCTGCTCAACGAACAGGACATCCAGGGATATTTTACCAACCTACGGTCCGCGATCAAGCCGGGGGGGTGGGCGTTACTGGCAGAGTTTTCAACCGCGGGTGCTCAAAAATGCGCCGGTCTTGAGGTTCATCGTTATTCCATTGAAGAAATCAACAGACGTATGGGACAACGGTTTGAACTCAGGGACCATGAGGAGTATGTCTACATCAATCCATTCGGTGATTCGCGCCCCTATGTATATACATTATATAAAAAACATGACGGCTAACCCAGGAAGGAGGAACTCATGTGGGAATACACGGACAAGGTCAAGGACCATTTTTTAAACCCCCGGAATGTAGGTGATATCCCCGATGCCGACGGGGTTGGGGAGGTGGGCTCCATGGCCTGCGGCGACGCCCTGCGGCTGACCTTCAAGCTCGACGAGAACAAACGCATCCAGGACGTCAAGTTCCAGACCTTCGGCTGCGCCAGCGCCATCGCCTCCTCGTCGGCCCTGACCGAGATGCTCATGGGCAAGACCCTGGAGGAGGCGGAAAAGATCACCAACGACGACATCGCCGACTTCCTGGGCGGACTGCCCAAGGAAAAGATGCACTGCTCGGTCATGGGCCGGGAAGCCCTGGAAAAGGCCATTCTCAATTACCGGGGGGAGGCGGAAAAGCAGCTCGACGGCAACCTGGTCTGCGAGTGCTTCGGGGTTACGGACAAGACCATCGAGCGGGCCGTGCGTGAAAACCATTTAAAGACCGTGGAGGACGTGACCAATTACGTCAAGGCCGGCGGCGGCTGCGGCAAATGCCATGAGAACATCCAGAAGATCATCGATGATGTTTACAACCGGCAGAAAATTCTGATCACGCCGGTGTCAGGTAAAATGACCAACATCCAGAAGATCCGGCTCATCGAGGAAACCCTGGACCGGGAAATCCGGCCGGCCTTGAAGAAGGACGGCGGCAGCATCGAACTGATCGACGTGGACGGTAATAAGGTCTTTGTCAAGCTGACCGGCACGTGCGCCTCCTGCAAGGCCTCCCAGGTGACGCTCAAGCATTATGTGGAAACCCGGCTGCGGGAGATGGTGACCCCGGATCTGGTGGTCGAGGAGGTGAAACCATGACGGTAATCTACATGGACAACAACGCCACCACGGCCGTGGCACCGGAGGTTCTGGAAGTCATGCTGCCCTTTCTCAGGGATCATTACGGCAATCCTTCCAGCATGCATTCCTTTGGCGGCCAGGTCGGCCGGCACATTGCCGAAGCGAGGGAGAAAGTGGCGGCCCTGATCAACGCCTCGCCCGAAGAGATCATTTTCACCTCCTGCGGCACGGAAAGCGACAACACCGCCATCCGGGCGGCCATCGCCTCCAGTCCCCAGAAGAAACACATCATCACCAGCCGGGTGGAGCATCCGGCCATAAAAAATTTATGCGAGCACCTGGCCGGAAACGGGTATCGCGTGACCTGGGTGCCCGTTGACCGGGAGGGCCATCTGGATGAAGGATATCTCTACAACCATCTGACCGATGACACGGCCGTTGTCAGCCTCATGTGGGCCAATAATGAAACCGGCGTGCTTTTTCCTATTGAGCGGATTGCCGGCAAGCTCCGGGAGCGGGGCATCGTTTTTCACACCGACGCTGTCCAGGCCGCGGGCAAGGTCCCGGTGGACGTGCAGAAGGCCGGGGTGGACATGCTTTCTCTGTCCGGCCACAAGATTCACGCGCCCAAGGGGATCGCCGCCCTTTATGTCCGCAAAGGCACGAAATTTTCACCCTTCCTAATCGGCGGACACCAGGAACGTGGACGGCGGGGGGGCACAGAGAACGTGGCCGCCATCGTCGGCCTGGGCCGGGCCGCCGAACTGGCCGGCGCCCACCTGAACGAAATCGACACCCGCGTCCGGGCCATGCGGGACCGGCTGGAGCAGAGACTGCTGCAGGTCATTCCCCATGCCATGATCAACGGCCACAAGGAGGAGCGGCTGCCTAACACGTTGAGCATCAGTTTTGAGTTCGTGGAAGGCGAATCCATCCTGCTGATGATGGACCAGTTCGGCATTTGCGCCTCCTCGGGTTCGGCCTGCACTTCCGGATCGCTGGAACCCTCCCACGTGCTCCGGGCCATGGGCGTGCCCTTCACGGCGGCCCACGGCTCCATCCGGTTCAGTTTGAGCACCTATAACACCGAGGCTGAGATTGATGTGGTCATCGAAAAGCTGCCGCCCATTATCCAGCGACTCCGGGAATTGTCGCCGTTCGGGAGGGATAAGGCGTGCAAAGTACAATAGAAAACCATCGACTCTTACAAATTAATTATTATCAATTAGCAATTGATTATTGATTATTAAAACAATCTATTAGTGCTCATTTGATATGGCCAAAGGCGACGATATCCAGGAACGGCTTATTGATTTTGCGGTAAAGATTATCAGAAATAATAAATAATAATCAATTGTTAACAGTTAATAATTAATGCTTTTTGTCAGTTGGAAAAGAGCGCAAGGATCTTATCGAGGTAGACTGAACATGAAAAGCAAAGAGGGAAATCGGCGCGTCAAGAAGTGCCGGACTGATGTGGCGGCGTATTCCGGTTTTCGTTCCCGTCTGTCCGGGATCGTGAAGAATATCGCCGCCGGGTGCGACGACACCAAATGCTATGCCCACATCGATTACGAACAGCTTCCGTCCCGGGACGCGGTGATCGACATTCTGCATAGAATGCGGGCCATTCTTTTCCCGGGGTATTTCAGCAACGGCCATCTTGACCCGGTGAACCTGGATTATTTTATCGGCACCACCGTGTCCGAGCTGTTCGACATGCTATCCGAACAGATCCGCCGGAGCGTCCGGCACGAATGCTTCAAGTACGACCTGGCCTGCACCTCCTGCGCCGAGCGGGGGCACGAAAACGCCCTGGCCCTGCTGGAAGCGGTCCCGGCACTACAGGAGACTCTCGGCCGGGACATCAACGCCATCTCCGAAGGCGACCCGGCGGCCAAAAGCTATGACGAAATCATCTTCAGCTACCCGGGCATGTTCGCCGTCACCGTTCACCGCATCGCGCACATCCTTCACGCCCTCGGCGTTCCGCTGCTGCCGCGCATGATGTCGGAATATGTCCATGGTGAAACCGGCATCGATATCCATCCCGGCGCCAACATCGGCGAACGGTTCGCCATCGATCACGGCACCGGCGTGGTCATCGGCGAAACCACCGATATCGGCCGGAACGTCCGGATGTACCAGGGCGTGACCCTGGGCGCCCTGTCCCTTCCCAAGGAAATTGTGGAGGAAATGAGAGACAAGAAGCGGCATCCCACCATCGAAGACGACGTGATTATCTACGCCGGTGCGACCATCCTGGGCGGGGATACGGTCATCGGCGCCCGGTCGGTCATCGGCGGCAACGTCTGGATCACGGAATCGGTCCCGCCCGACACCACCGTCATGCTGGAGACACCCCATCTGATCTACAGAAAGAAAGGCAAAAGAGCATGAACATTTTCCCCGGCATCCGGCACACCATCGGAAATACGCCCCTGGTCCGGCTGAACCGGATCAACCAGGGCGGACGGGCGACGATCCTGGCCAAGCTGGAATACTTCAATCCCCTTGGCAGCGTCAAGGACCGGATCGCCGCGGCCATGATCGAAGCCGCGGAAAGAGAAGGAAAGATCGGGACGGGAACGCTCATCATCGAGCCGACCAGCGGCAACACCGGCATCGGTCTGGCCTTTGTCTGCGCCGTCAAGGGATACCGGCTATGTCTGACCATGCCGGAAACCATGAGTCTGGAACGGAGAAAACTGCTTCGGCACCTGGGCGCGGAACTGGTGCTGACCGACGGGAAGCTGGGCATGAAAGGCGCCATCGCCAAAGCCGTGGAACTGGCGGCCGCTACTCCCGGCGCCTTCATGCCCGATCAGTTCAGCAATCCCGCCAACCCGGCGGCCCACCGGGCCGCCACCGCCGAGGAGATCTGGCGGGACACCGGCGGCCAGGTGGACATCTTCGTTTCAGGCGTGGGCACCGGCGGCACCATCACCGGCGTTGGTCAGGCCATCAAGGCGCGGAAGCCGTCTTTTAAAGCCGTCGCCGTCGAACCCGCCGCGTCACCGGTACTTTCCGGGGGGGAGCCCGGGCCGCACAAGATCCAGGGAATCGGCGCCGGTTTTATTCCCGGCGTGCTGGACCGGTCGGTGATCGACGAAGTCGTTGCGGTGACCAATGAGGAAGCGTTCGATACCGCCCGGCGTCTGGCCAGGGTAGAAGGTCTGCTTTGCGGGATATCATCCGGCGCGGCCGCGACCGCCGCCTTGACCATCGCCGCCCGCCCCGAATCGGCCGGAAAAACCATCGTCGTCATTCTTCCCAGCACCGGCGAGCGTTACCTCAGTACAGAGCTTTTTTCAGATCCTGCCTGAGAAAGCATGGGGAAAGATTATTTTTCCGTCTCCTGCCGGACCAGAGCCTGCCATGGCCAGGTCGGGCTTTTTTCCTGTGAACGTGCCCGATGTTCGCAAAGAAATTTCCCGCAGACCGGGCAATCGTCGTCCGTGCATGGATCCATATGAATAATGACTACGGCTCTGCCGTCAAAACGCCGGATGATCAACTGCTCCATCTCGTCGGCTTCCTGATGAGCTGTTTCCAGAGTTAAATCGGCGGGCAGGATCAGATGCAGGTCGATGTTGATCAGGGCGCCGGAACGGAAAGCCCGCAACTGGTGGATGTCGATCCAGTTTTCCCGGCGATGCCGGCAGATGGTTTCCGAAACGATTTGCAGCAGTTCCGGATCAGACTCATCCATCAATCCGCCGAAGGACTTTCTCACCAGCATCATTCCGGTAAACAGAATATTGACGCCCACGGCGCAGGCTACAATTCCGTCCAGCCGATACCAGCCGGTGAAGTAAACCAGGACCAGGCCGAGAATGACGCCGACGGTGGTATACACATCGGTCAGTACATGCCGGCCATCGGCCATCAGGGTCAGGGAATCGGTTTTTTTGCCCATGCGGATCAGAAAAAGACCCAGAAGGAGATTGACGCCGCTGGTGGCGGCCATTAAGAGAAGACCGGACTCCAGGCGGGGTAAGGGCAGGGGATTGAAGATGCGCGGGATGCCGGTCCAGAAGATGCCGATGGCGGCCAGGGCGATCAGCAGGCCTTCGAAGCCGGCGGAAAAAAATTCGATTTTACCGTGGCCGTAGGGATGGCTTTTGTCCGGCGGGGCCGCCGCAAGGATAATACTGACCAGGGCAAATCCGGCGGCAACCACATTGATGATGGATTCCAGGGCATCGGACAGAACGGCTGAAGAATGGGTGATATGGTAGGTGTAGAATTTCACCGCCAGCAGTATAACGCTGACCATCAGAGACAATGCGATCGACAGGAGGCGGGTCCGGAACGCCTTCATCACTATTTATCCCTGGGCAAACATCCGGTAATAGATATCCGAGATATAAACGACTCCGATGGGCCGGTCGTTAACCAGAACCGGAAGCCGGCGGTAACGGTTTTTTACCATGCGGTCGAGCACGGCCATCAGGTGCTCGTCGGGAGAGGTGCTGACAATATTATGGCTCATGATCTGATGCACTTTTTTGTTTTTCAAATCATGGATAAGTTTTTCGGTCTGACCTTCCCAGGAAACCTCGTCGCCGTTGATGCCGTAATTCAGATACGTCGGCCGGAGATGGTAGAGGATATCAAACATGGTAATGACGCCGGCCAGCCGCAGAAAATCGTCATGAACCATGAGACTGATGGTCTTATGTCCTGATTTTCTGATTTTTCCGTTCAGAATCATGTTGATGGCATCCTCCATGGGGGCGTTCACATGGATTTTGTCAAAATCCGTCACCATAATGTCTTTCGCGCAGAGTGTCATGGCCGTTTTCCCGTTCAAAAAGTTTTGTAAGTATAAGGGCAGAGACAACATACCAAAGTTAAAGCCGATATCTATAACAGGCCCGGGGCGGGTGTCAATCTTATTCCAGCGATTTTATGGTTTTCAGATCAGGGACCAGAGCATTTTCGTCCCGATAACGTACAGGAAAACCGCGAATATTTTTTTTAGCCGGTCCACCGGCAGGCTGTGGGCCAGTTTCGCGCCAAGGGGAGCGGTCAGGATGCTGGCGGCGGCAATGCCCAGGAGCGCTTCCACGTGGACAAAGCCCAGGGTATGGGACGGCAGCCCCGCGGCTTTCAGGCCGTTGACGACATAACCGATTCCCCCGGCCACGGCGATGGGAAAGCCGATGGCGGCGGAAGTTCCGATGGCGTGATGCACGGGAATGTTACACCAGGCCAGAAACGGCACGGACAGGGAGCCGCCGCCGATGCCCACCAGGCTGGAAAAAGCGCCGATGACACCGCCGGCGGCAATCATGCCCGGCGCCCGGGGCAGGGACCGGCCGGGTTTGGGCTTGAAGCCCAGAACCATCTGCGTGGCCACGTAGTAAAGGAAGAAACCGAAAAACCCCTTTAGGAAGCGGGTGGACAGCAGGGCGGCGATATACGACCCGCCGAAAGTGCCCAGCAGGATGCCCGGGGCGATAGCGATTACCGCCGGCCAGACCACGGCCCCGTGTTTGTGATGAGACCGGAAACTGGATACCGAGGTGAACATGATGCTGGCCAGGGATGTGCCCAGGGCCATGTGAAGGATGTGCGCGGGGGCAAAGCCCTGGGCCGTGAACAAAAAGGACAGCATCGGCACGATGATCAGTCCGCCGCCGACGCCCAGAAGACCGGCCAGCACGCCCACGGCCGCGCCCAGAACGATGTATGAGATGATCCATATCATGAGCATCAACTATCCTTAATTCACCCCGATAACCGTCGGGAACCCTATCCCTTTTTTCCGGATAATTCAACCACAATCCCTGGGCCCCTTGAATCCTCGACCCTTCCAATCCTGTTCCCCGGGCAGGCGGGTATGACAAAGACCATGCTTTTTCATCGGCCCACTCCTAAACGCCTTTCAGCAGAATATTCTTGTTTTCCGGCCCAAACGGATACAGAATGTCCTTTCCAAAAGCATGATATCAAACCGGACTAACGATAAGGAGAAGACGATGGAAAAGGATCAGGTAAACGAAAATCCGACTCCCCAGGGGGTGACCAGAAGAGAAGCATTGAAACTCTCGGGCATGGCCCTGGGCGGGGTCGTCCTCGGCAGCGGCATGATCGGTCAGACAACGGTCAAAGCGCTGGCGGCCGACAGCAATTGTCAGGAGCAATGCCCGCCGGCTCCCGCCTGTACCTGGGGAGACGCGGTCCAGGCCCAGCAGTACAGTTACTTTGACGGTCTGGACGAGTTCTACCCCATCGATCAGTCCACCTCGACGACCATCCCGCGTCTGGGCAGAAACGAAATGCGGATCACTTTCATGGGTTCATGCATTCCGCTGAACCTGCGCCGGGTCCAGCAGATGATGAGCATCTTTGTCGAGGTCGGCTGGGACGACGACAAACAGATGCCCGCCGACCAGTTTGTCTTCGACTGCGGTTCCGGGGTGTGCACCAATTATACCGCCATGAATGTCAACTACGGCCGGATGGACAAGATCTTTCTGACCCACCTGCATGGCGATCACATGAGCGATCTGGTCCACATTTACTGTTTCGGCCCTTCGTCGGACCGCAAGAGTCCCCTTTATGTGTGGAGCCACGGAAATTCAGGCGTGACTGCTCCCGGCGGCAAGCGCTATGATGACGGCGTCAAGTCCTTCTGCAGTCACTTGCGGAAAGCCTGCCGCTGGCATTCGGAGAGCTTCAGTTTTCAAACCACCCGGTATTACGGATATCCCAAGCCCGGTGAAGTTAAAAAGAAATGGGGACTGCCTTGCGATCCCCAGCCGGTGTCCGATGACCGTTACGATGATGCCTATGCCATGATCCCCATTGAGCTGGACTGGACCAAGTACGGAAAAAAAGCCGGTGATAATATCGCCTATCACAACCGGGATACCGGCGTTAAAATCACCCATTTCCCCGTGATCCATGCCCGCCAGGGCTCCATCGGCTACAAGCTCGAATGGCTGACCCCGGACGGTGATATCCTGTCCATGATTTTCACCGGTGACACCAAACCCGAATACCACAGCATCGAGCAGGCCAGGAACGGGGGCAAGGGAGTGGATGTTTTTATCCATGAAATGGGCTTGCCCGCGGAAGTCTGGGCTTTTATGAATCTCGGCCTTGACGCGCCTCCGCCGGACGGTACCCCGGGGTGGGATGCCGCCGTCAATGAAATAAAAATGGTTCAGAACAGCTCCCATTCGCCCCAGGGCGCCTTCGGATATGTTCTCAGCCAGATCACGCCCCGTCCGCGCCTGACCGTGGCCACCCACATGCCGGTGTCCGACGCCACGGTGGCCTGCGCCAAGAAAAGCGTCCAGGAACACTTTCCCAATGAGGTCGTTTATCAGGGCAACAACCCCGGCAACGGAGACGTGCGCATGACCTGGTCCTTTGACCGCATGGTCATCACCGTGTCAAGGGACGCGATCATCGAACAGAAGGCGAATGTTTCCGACTTCTGCAACCCCGCCGCCACCAATCTTCCCTCCGGCGATGCCTATCCGGCCAAGTACCATAACCCGGACGGCAGCGGCGATCCTTTCGCCCAGATCGAGCGGAAAACGGAGATTCCCTCCTGCAACCGGGAAACAGATGCCTGCAACTTCCGTGAGGATGGCTATTAACCCAGGATTTCCTTAACCTTGTTGGTCAGGACAGAAACGGAAAAAGGCTTCTGGAGAAAGTGGAGTCCCGGATCCAGGACGCCGTGGCGGGAAATGATGTCGGCGGTGTAGCCGGACATGAACAGGGTTTTAATCCCCGGCCGGAGAGGCGTGATCCGGTCCGCCAGAGCCCGGCCGTTCATTTCGGGCATGACGACGTCGGTAATCAGCAGGTGCACCGGCTCCTGATATGACAGGGCCGTTTCCAGCGCCTCGCCGGGTGACCTTGCCGCCAGCACCGTGTATCCGTGCATTTTCAGGACCGTTTCGGTAAAAGCCAGAACCGTTTCATTGTCTTCGACCAGCAGGATGGTTCCTGAACTCCGGGTCGGCGTTTCTATGACGGTCTGGTCTTTTGTCAGGGTTTCATTTGATCGGGGAAGATAAACGCGGACGACGGTCCCCTGGCCCGGCCGGCTGTCCACATCGATCAGGCCCTGGTTCTGTTTGATGATGCCGTATACCGTGGCCATTCCAAGCCCCGTTCCCCGGCCCATTTCCTTGGTGGTAAAAAAAGGCTCGAAAAGGTGTTCCAGTATTTCCTGGTCCATACCGTAGCCGCTGTCCCGCATCTCCAGGAGGACATATTCACCGGGTTTCCAGTCCGAATGTCGCTGACAGCAGTGATCGTCAAGCGAAACATTGCCGGTTTCAATGATCAGGTTTCCCTGGCCGGAAATGGCGTCCCGGGCGTTGACCGCCAGGTTGGTCAGGATCTGATCAATCTGGGCGGTATCCATTTTGACCGGCCACAGGTCAGTTCCGGGCTTCCAGGTCAGTTCGATATTTTCGCCGATAAGACGGCGGAGGAGATTCAGTATACCGGTTACGGCTTCGTTGAGGTCCAGCACCCGCGGATTGGCGGTCTGCCTGCGGGCGAACGCCAGGAGCTGCCCGGTCAGGTCGGCCGATCGCTCGGCGGTTTCTTTGATCAAGGTAAGGTTGTCATGCATGCGACCGGATGGATCGGACACGGCCAAGGCCAGTTCGGCGTAGCCGAGAATCGCCTGGAGCATATTGTTGAAATCATGGGCTACGCCCCCGGCCAGCCGCCCCAGGGCCTCCATCTTACGGGCCTGGAGCAGTTGCTCTTCCATTGCCTTTCGCTCGGAAATATCAAGACCGACGCCGATCAGATAATGCTTACCTTCAAACTGAATACGCAGGCCGGTGAAAAAGTATGGAATCTGTTTACCGTCTTTTACGACGAGATGGGCTTCCGCGGAAGACGACCCTTTTTCATACACTTCTTTTATCCGTTCCGCGACCAGATCTTTGTCGGTGCCTTCAAAAAAGTCCAATGGGGAGGCCTGTCCGATCTCTTCCGGGGATTTGCCGGTAACAATTTCCAGGTTCCGGTTCCAGCGCAGGTATCGGCCGTTTTCGTCAAAAAGGTAGAAAATACCCGGCAGGCTGTTGATCATGTGCTCTGAAAGAAGCTGTTCATTAAATAGATTTTCCTGCATTTTTTTACGTTCGGTGATATCGATTTCTATGCCATCCCAGCAGGTATCACCGTTTTCCAGCCGGCGAGGACTGGAAGCAAAATAGGACCAGCGGATGGTTCCGTCCGGATTTTTCATCCGGCATTCCGTGGAAAATGGGATAAAGTCCGCATTCGCCGTTTCCTCTTCGGCGTGTACCCTGGGAAAATCCTCCTCAAGAACACGGCTGTAAATTCTGCCGGCATCGGCCATGGCCTCTTCCGGCGAACATCCATAAAAGCGCCAGACCGCGTCACTCACATAGGTGAAATTCCGGTGACTGTCTTTGCTTCGGACAATCTGGTAGAGCATGCCGTTGGGCAGATGGTTGCCGATGGAGTGGACCAGAGCCTCGCTTTCCCGCAGCGCCTCTTCCGCTGTTTTCCGACGAGTGATATCTTCTACCAGGACAAGCTGATCATCAGGCGGGACATCGGGTTGCCACATGGGCAGAACGGTCAGATTGACCCAGGCCAGTGAACCGTCTTTACGGATATAACGCTTCTCCATGGTAAAGGCGCGGATGCTTCCTTCCCGCAGTTGTCGCAGATGGTCAAGGTTCTTCGGAAGATCGTCCGGGTGGGTGAAGGTGCGCCAATCCAGCTCTTTCATCTCCTCCCGGGTATAGCCGAGGATATCGCAGAAACGCTGGTTGATCCGGACGACTCGAAAGGTATCAATCTTGCTTTGAGCCACTCCGACAACATTCTGTTCGAATAGAGCCTGGACCAGGGCCTCGTTTTCCGTGAAGGATGACTGGGAAGACATATCGTTACTCCTTAACGGCCGGGAATCGATAAAACTTTTAAGGCAAAACCATAGATTCGTTAATTGTAATAGTTTGTTATTATAACTTTTGTTTATAATAGTTTAACGATCATGTCAATGTGATTTCCGGCATTGAACTTCTACCGTAATCATGGTATTCCTCCGGGAAAATCATTCGCGTCTTGAATTCGACCGGAAATTTTTAGTTTCAGGGCTTAGCTGAACAAAAATCTTAGTCGTTGCATCCATGAGCGATTTCAATAAAAAAAAAGCCGCTTATCATCATATCTGTAATGTTTACGATGAGCATATCGCCTCAATAAAGCGTGCCTGCGGTCCGGGTTGCGCCGAATGCTGCACCATCAATGTCACCCTGACTTCCCTGGAAGGATATCTGATCGCCGAAACGCTGGAGCGGTCAGGGCATGGCTACTTGTTCGAAACGCTGGCGGGTTATGCCGCCAGGCGGAGGTTCATACCGCAACAAACCCTGAATCAGGCGGCGGAAAAACTGTTCCGGGGAGATCCCATCGCCGATGAGACCAATGATCCGGACTGGGGGCATTGCCCCTTGCTGATTGACAATCAATGTCCGGTCTATGAAGTGCGTCCTTTTGCCTGCCGCTGCATGGTATCGGAGGAGAGATGCCGGCAGGGGGTATACGCGCTCATGCCGCCGCTCACCGTGTCCGTCAATCAAGTCATGATGCAATATATCGAACATGTGGATCAGGACGGGTTTAGCGGAAACATCATCGATGTTTTGAAATATATGCGGTCCCCGGACCATCGGCGGCAATACCGGGAAGGCGGCCGGCTGGATTACAACGGGTTTGAGTTGATCCGCAACCATCCCGCCAGGCATTTGCTGGCGGAGCCGGAACACAGGGAATCGATCGAGCCCCTTTTGGCAGAGTTGAACAGAGGGGGTTGAGAAGTACAGGGTTTAAGGTAAAAGGGACAAGGTTTAAGATTCTTTTATGACATCGCATCGCAACCCGCTGCTGACGGTTGATATTATCATTCAGTGCCGTTCCGGAATCGTTCTGATCGAAAGGAAAAACCCGCCCCACGGCTGGGCCCTGCCGGGCGGGTTTGTGGATTACGGTGAGCCGGTCGAAGTTGCCGCCGTCAGGGAAGCGGCCGAAGAGACCGGCCTGGTTGTCAATTTGATAGAACAGTTTCACGTTTATTCCGATCCGTCACGGGATCCCCGTCATCACACCGTGTCCGTGGTGTTCATCGCCGATGCCGAGGGCTTTCCTGAAGCCGCCGACGATGCCGCCCGGGCCGGAATATTTACTCATGATAGGCTGCCGCGGCCCCTGGCCTTTGACCACGGCCGCATCCTTTCCGACTACTTCCGGTATGTCCGGGGCGAAAAGAAAACCATCATTTTCCGTTAACCCCCACACCTTAAACCATGAACCTTAAACCTTACACCCTTTACCTTTTTACCTATTTTTTTCTTGCACCCCGGGAATCAGCCTGATATGTATAAAAAATTTTTCGGCAGGGTTCCCGGCATTGACCGGACAACATGAAGCAGGAAATCTTTTAGATTCAACAGGATAGTCGTCACAATGAAACACAGTTCACAGCCATTGAGGAACATCGGCATCAGCGCTCACATTGACTCGGGTAAAACCACGCTTACCGAGCGGATACTTTTCTATACCAAGCGGATTCACGCCATTCACGACGTCAAGGGCAAGGACGGCGTCGGCGCCACCATGGATTTCATGGAACTGGAAAAGGAACGGGGCATTACCATCGCTTCGGCCGCCACCTTCTGTGAATGGAAAAAATGCAGCATCAACATCATCGACACTCCGGGTCACGTTGATTTTACCATCGAAGTGGAGCGGTCGCTCCGCGTTCTGGACAGTGCCGTTCTGGTGCTGTGCGCCGTGGGCGGGGTCCAGTCCCAGTCCATCACCGTGGACCGGCAGATGAAACGGTATAATGTTCCCTGCCTGGCCTTTGTAAACAAGTGCGATCGCAGCGGGGCCGACCCCTATCGCGTGGCCCGGCAACTGAAGGAAAAACTCGGCCATAATGCCGTGCTCATGCAGATTCCCATCGGCCTGGAGGCCGACTTCGAAGGGGTGGTCGACCTGGTGACCATGAAGGCGTTCTATTTTGACGGAGAAAACGGGGAAACCATCCGGGTTTCGGAAGTCCCTGAATCCCTGAAAGAGAAAGCCCGGGAAATGCGTGAAGCGCTGATCGACGCGGCTTCCGCCTTTTCCGATGAACTGACCGATGCCATCCTGGAAGAGAAGGAGGTCAGCGAAGCCATGCTGGTTAAGGCCGTCCGGCAGGGCGCTTTTGCCCGCGGCTTAACACCGGTATTCATGGGATCGGCCTATAAGAACAAAGGGGTTCAACCGCTCCTGGACGCGGTAATCGAGTACATGCCCGCGCCGGAAGACGCTGAAAACACGGCCATTGATCTGGATAAAGACCAGGAGTTGATTACGCTGACGCATGATCCGGACAAACCGGTGATCGCCCTGGCTTTCAAGCTGGAGGACGGCCGGTTCGGTCAGCTGACTTATGTGCGCGTGTATCAGGGAACCCTGTCAAAAGGGGAAATCGTCGTCAACGTCAGAACCGGTAAAAAGGTCCGGATCGGCCGGCTGGTGCGCATGCATGCCGATCAGATGGAGGATATCGAGACAATTTCCGCCGGCGGCATCGGCGCCCTGTTCGGCGTTGATTGCGCCTCCGGCGACACCTTTACGAGCGACGGACTCCGGGTGACGATGACGTCCATATTCGTGCCCGACCCGGTTGTTTCGCTGGCGGTCAAGGCCAACGATAATAAATCGGAAATCGCCATGTCCAAGGCGATCAACCGGTTCACCAAGGAAGACCCGACCTTTAAGACCCACGTGGATAAAGAGACCAACGAAACGATCATCCAGGGCATGGGAGAATTGCACCTGGATGTTTATCTGGAGAGGATGCGGCGGGAGTATGATGCCGCCATCACCGTCGGCAGCCCCCAGGTGGCCTACCGGGAGACCATTACCCGGCGGGTGGAATTTAATTACACGCATAAAAAGCAGACCGGCGGCGCCGGCCAGTATGGACGGATCGCGGGATACATGGAACCGGCTCCGGGAGAGGGTTTTGTTTTTTCGAACAAGATTACCGGCGGAAGCATTCCGACACAATATATTCCGGCCTGTGAAAAAGGCTTTCAAAAGTGCATAGAAAAAGGGCCCTGGCTTGAATTTCCCGTGGTGGATGTAAAAGTGGAAATCAACGACGGCGCCTCCCACGCGGTGGATTCGTCGGAAATGGCATTTGAACAGGCGGCTCGCGGCGCCTTTGTCTCCGCCTACCGCCAGGCCGGACCGGTCATCCATGAGCCCATCATGAAAGTGACCGTTGAAACACCGCCCGAATTCCAGGGAGGAGCCATGAAACTGCTGAATCAACGGCGCGGCATCGTCGTCGGCACCCAGGACGAAGGCGTTTCCTGCTGCATTGAAGCGCAGGTTCCGCTGGCGGAAATGTTCGGCTTTTCCAACGTCCTGCGATCATCCAGCCAGGGGCAGGCCCAGTTTACCATGGAGTTCATGGCCTATCAGCAAGTACCGGCAGCCATTGCCGAAGAAATAGAAAAAAAGAGAACTCAAAAGCAGGAGAAATAGATGCAGCCTGAACTGTCAACCGCACCCGGACCCCTGGCCCCCGTGGCCGGTATCGTCAATGCCGCCGTGTCCCCCGGGAAACTGGGAGCCGTGGTGGCGCGCGCCGGAATGGGGAAAACCTCTTTTCTGGTCCAGACCGCCCTGTATGCCATGATGACCGGGAAAAACGTCTTGCACATCAATCTGTCCGATACCGTCAAGAAAACCGCTCTCTGGTACAATGAGGTGTTTAACCTGATGACGGCGCGCTGCGGCCGGACGGATAAAGGATTTTCTCTGCCGCCGCTGCTGGCCCGCCGGCTGATCATGACCATGAAAATCGCCGGTTTCTCCATTGACGCCGTCCGGGAGCGGCTGATGGATTTTATTGAGCAGGGCGTTTTTTCGCCGCAAATGGTGGTCCTGGATGGCGTGAAGTTTGATGGGTCGGCCAGGGAAACCGTGGCCGCCGTCAAAGAGCTGGGCCGGGAACTCTCCTTCGGCGTCTGGCTGTCCGTCCCGGCCCACCGCGAGGAAGCCCGTGATGAACGACAGCGGCCGGCGGGGTTCGCCGCCGTGGCCGATCTGTTCGATGTCGCCTGGGAACTGTTGCCGGAAGGGGACAGGATCCTGGTCCGGGCCCTGGCTGCCGGAACGTCCGCTCCCGTTGACCCGGGCCTGTATCTGAATCCGTCGACTCAGATGCTGGACGTGGCGTAATAATCAACCCGAAGATTTGAATCCGGTGCGAAGCAGCGAATCCCGGCTGATCATGCCTTTAAACCGACCCTCCGCATCTACCACGGGAAGTCGTTTTAACTGCCGATCGATCATCAGGCTGATGGCCTCTTCGATCAGCATTTCTTCCCCGGTCGTGGTCAGATCGGTCGTCATGACGGTTCCGGCGGTGGTGTTGGCCAGAACCGCTTCGGACGCTCCGCTCACTTCCTGCTGAATATGACGGGCCATCCGGGAAAGCCGCTGCCAGATACCGGTTGGCTCATGACGGAAAAATCGCAGCAGATCCCGGTCCGATATCAACCCCAGCAGCCTGCCGGCCTCATCCACAACGGCTACCCGCTGGATATCGTTGTCGTCGATGATGCGGATCACCTCCTCAAGAGGGGTGTCCGGAGAAACCGCGTGCGTGTCCCGCCTCAGAATATCGGCCACCCGCTTGAGCTGGGTGACGTCGATGTCCTGGGCGCTGAAGGCATTCCAGTCAGGTGCTTCCCGCATGACCGTCCGAAAGACGTCAACCCGCGACAGAACGCCGGAAATCCGCCCCAGCGAGTCGGTCACGGGCAATCGCTTGACGCTCTTGGCCAGCATCAGTTCCACGGCCGCGGACAGAGGCTGATCTTCGGCAATCATCACCGCCGGACTGGTCATGACCTCCGCGGCCCGGCGGGCGGCCATCTGATTCAATACCCCATCCAGCCGGTTCCGGTCCGTTTCAGCCAGCAAACCCAGCCGCAGAGGAAGACCGCCTTTACGGATCAAGTCCCCCTGGCTGATGACGCCGACCGGGCGCCGATCTTCATCGATTACCGGTACGCCCGTGAACACCGATGAAAGCAGCAGCCGGGCCACATCGACCAGCCGGGTATCGGGGGTTACACTTCGGGGATCGGCCGTCATCACATCACGCACCATCAGTTGCCTGGGGAAAAACGCGTTGCGGGCCCGGTGACGGATGACTTTCAGATCATGTAAAGCGATAATGCCGTCATTGATCTTGCTGTTCAAGCCGTCCAGAACCCGATCGCACTGACCGGCCGGGACAACGATGTAAATCCGAATGGGCATGTTGAAGGAGAGGATTTCGATCCGGCTGGTGGCGGTTTCGCCGCTTTCGTAACAACCGGCCACGCCCCGGGTGACAATGCAGCGGGCTCCGATTTTCAGGCCGCGCACGTAATCGATGACCGCCTCGGTCAGCGGTTTGCCCTGGTAGCGGGCCGACTCGCTGGTGAATATTTCAATGGCTTTATAATCGAGCATCATGGCCTCTATTTAAGGTTTCCCACCCACACACCGGCCAGTGTAAGGAAAAACCCGCCGATATTATTGACAAGAATGTTGACCAGGGGGAGTAGGACCAGGCCGGAACGGCCGGCATTAACCGTTTCCAGGGAAAAAGAAGAAAAAGTGGTCAGGGCTCCCAGATAGCCGGTGATCAGCAGCAGGCGCATTTCCGGCGTCACCAGCCGGCCGCGGTCGGCCAGAGCGAAGATCAGGCCGACCAGAAAGCATCCCGTCAGGTTGACGATAAGCGTGCCCCAGGGGAAGTGGGTGCCCCACAGACGGGCGGTCAGCAGGCCCACGCCGTAGCGGCTGATCGCGCCCAGGCTGCCGCCAAGCATTACCAGCATCAGTTTATTGAGTTCAGACGTCACCATCCATTTCCTTACATCCAATCGGTGGTTCTTTCAATCGGTATTTTCCAAAACATCAGGGAAAACGGCTGTTCGGGCAAAGGGCGCAATGGCCTTCCGGACCGCTCCGGTGAATTCGTAAAAAAGCGGGGTCCGGTGGCGTCTGCCGTCAGGGCTGAGGTCCCGGAACATCACGGCACGCAATCCCCGGCTGATTTCCATCTGGATTCCCATGCCGCGGCCGCACAGGTTGCAGACATTCTTATGGTCGGTGGCGCCCAGCCGCAGATCAGCGCGGTCATCCACGGGAAAACCCGCTTCGTGAAGACGCTTGATAATCAGTTGTTTTAACTCATCGTCCAGTCCGCCCATATACACAATCCGTTCCATGTCAGCGCAACCGTGAATGGATATAATGATCTTCGAATGGCAGGCCATCTCCATGGCGATCGGTTCATCAAAATGGGTGCTGGTAATATGCAGGGACAGGTTCCCTCCCGTTTTTATGCCTTCAAAGGAATAAAAGGAATGTTCCGGGCCGGCAATGGCATCGGCGATGCGGGTGGTCCCGGGCTCAATCTCACCTCCATGGATACTGATGACGGCAATGCCCGAATCGCCGATCCGCCAGCGAATGCGATAGTCGGCACCCAGGCGTTCGTGAACTTTAAGATCATCATAGTTTAAGTATTGGTCCATATCAGTCAAGAAATTCCCGCTTTTCATGTTTTAAAACGGTTTGCTGGTACTATTCCCTTGACATAACAGTTGTTTACTTTAACATATATCGGCCATGCAGATAAAACTGAAAATATCCATTCTCAACGACCAGGGTTATCAGGCCATCGGCCCCGGTCCTCTGCGCCTGCTGGAAAAAATCGGAGAGCACAAGTCGATCAACAAGGCGGCAAAGGCCATGAAGCTTTCTTATGTCAAGGCGTTAAAAATGCTTAGTTTTCTTGAAAAAGACATGGGCCGGGCCATGGTCATCCGCACCAGGGGCGGCAATGATCGCGGCGGCACCCGACTGACGCCGTTCGCTGAAAAATATATCCGTCACCTTCGTGAACTGGAGAAAAAAATCAATCAATACGCGGAACGTGAATTTTATCGATTCGAAACCCGGGTCAATGAATTCGATACGGATGAGAAGCAGTCCGGATGACTACTTGAATATCCGCTTCAGCAGTTGATCGGCTTTTTCACCCAGTTTGTCTTCCACTCCTTTCTGGACCTGATCTTCCACTGCCCTGGTCGCCGCGTTGCGCATCAGGCGGTTGAGGGTATCGCCGTCAGCCGTGACGCGGGGGTTGGACACGTCTCCTTTTATGGCACATGGGATCTCCATCTGCCGGTCTTTGTTAAGGAAATATCTTAAAGTTTTGTCGTTTTCAAAACGCCCGGAGGCGTCTCTGGACAGGAACAGAACCGTATCAAGATCCAATTTTTTATCCAGGCCGATGGTTCCGTTACCGGAGAGATTGAAATCAGCGGTGGCCATGGTCATTGTCTCCAGATGGATCAACTCCTCCCGGATATTGAATTTTCCGGCAAGCTGCGTGAACTCGGTTTCGTTCAGATGCTGGCCCGCCTTGGGTGATACGGCCAGGGCCAGGGCGGACAGTCCCTGGAACTTAAGCAGGCTTTCCCCCACGGCATCCAGCACATTCACCCCGACCAGTTTGCCGTTGACGATATCGGCCGATCCGCCGCCGGTCAGGCTCTTTGAAATCGCCGGCCAGTCGCCACCTTTGCCCTGAAGGGACAACCGACTGGAAACATCGCCGTAAAAAGTGTCTTTGACGCTGGTAAATTGATTGAGGGCGTCGTTGGCATTGATTTTACTGGTGGACAGGTTTGTGCTCCACCGGGGAGAGGCCATGTCCGTCAGATCGACGACGGCGTCGGCCGAAATGTTTCCCCCGAACGTATCCAGGCTTAGACGGTTCAGAGTCGTAACACCGTCGGCATAAAGGAACCGGGCGGCGATGTTTTCGATCACCATGTTGTCGTATTTGCATTTCTTGAGGGCGATATCACCTTCTATCCGCATGTCCGGAATTTTATCTCTTTTAGCGGGCCTGCGGCTGGATTCCGGTTCGTCCATGGGGGGCGGCTTTGGACCGGATTCCTTGGTTTCCGGCGTGGCCGGCGGGAGGAAAACACCCACGTCCAGGTAGGATGAAGCCACCTGAACCTTGATGTCCGGTTTGCCGGAATCGCTTACGGTGGCATCGATGGAAAGGTCTGATGGTTCGGCGCCGGCGATTGATTTTATGCTGATCTTCCTGTTTTTACCGTCCGTCATCAGGTCAAACGTCATGTTCAGCTGCGATCCGGCCGGTTTGTCGAACGCGTTTCCAAAACGGATGGCGCTTTTGTCCAAAATGATTTTTCCGGACAGGGCCGGCGTTTTCATGGACCCGGACAGGTCCGAGGTGATTTCCCAGGGGCCGTTTAAAACAATCCGTTCTCCGGGAGCGGCCGGTTTCCCCGTATCCCGCAAGGTTACTTCCAGCTTGTTCCAGTCGATGGTTGTCCGGCAGCGCAGTTGATCCTGGAGCCGGCCTTTAACCGTAACATCCGCTGTTACGGCGCCGGACGGTGTCTCCAGGCCTTTCACTACAGTGGCCAGATGCGCGAGGTTGAGGTCTTTAAGGGATAAAGACAAATCCAGGGGAATGATCTCCGGAACCAGGCTGGTGCCCACGGGGCCCAGGTTTCCGGAAAGCGACACATGTCCCGCCTTGGGACCGCTGTAAATATCAGTCCCGAGTTCAACATCGATTTTACGTGTTAATGAAACGCCTTTTAACGACAGGTTGAATTGGTCCAGTTTGATCTCAATGGGTGAACCGGCGCCGGACGCGTCGGAGAAGGCAAAAGTCCCGTCTTTAATCGAGATGCCGGATATCTGAATGTTTTTTAAAGCGGCCAGCGGATCTCCGGGAGTGGTTTCCGGTTCAGGCTTTTCCCCGGTTTTTTCCGCCGGAGGTCCGGCCGGGAACATATCCGCGAAATTGAACACCCCCCGGGCATTCTTTCCAATCCGGACGGACGGTTTATCGAGAAAAACCGACGAAATCATCACCTGCTTATGAAGAAGCGGCAGCAACCGGAGAGAGACATTGAACCGCTCGATGCTGACGAAATGGTCCTTACCGAAATCCGGGTGGTCGGAAACCGTGACGTTTCTGATTTCCGCGCCCAGCCCGGTCAATACGGACAGCCTGACATCACCGATGGATATATCTCTGTGGAGCTGTTTCTCCAGGGCGGGAATCTGCCCGGCCACGATGGAATCAATATCGATAAAAAAAGGCAGGGAGACCCCGGCCGCGACAACCAGCGCCAGGAAAATACCGGCGGCAATCAGAATTTTTTTCATCAGTCTGTGTCTCCATGATGCCGTTACAGGGGCAAGGCGCGCCGTGCCCTGCTACTTCGAATCCCAGAATTGCGCCCGGGGAGTCCCGGCCAGAATGTTCGACTTGGCGCCCATCATGGTTTTATAACCGCCGCTCAGGTTCCGGACATTGAATCCCTTCTGGGACAGGATGCGGTATCCCACGTATCCCCGCAAACCGATGGCGCAGAACATAATGTACTGTTTATTGGGATCAAGCTCTTTTGACCGGTCACGGAGCTCCGGCAGGGGGATATTCAGAGCGCATGAGATTTTACCGGCTTCTTTTAACTCCACGCTGTTCCTGAGGTCAATTAAAACGGTCGTTTCCGGATCAATATCAATTAATTCCCGCCACTGAATATTGCGCACATCGCCCTTGAGCACGTTGGCCGCCACAAAGCCGGCGATATTGACCGGGTCCTTGGCCGATGAATAGGGCGGGGCATAGGCCAGCTCCAGTTCCTCCAGGTCATAAACCGTCATGGCGCCGTGGATGGCGGTGGCGATTACGTCGATCCGCTTGTCCACGCCGTCTTTGCCGATAATCTGGGCGCCCAGGACTTTCCCGCTGCCGGGTGAAAATAACAGCTTGATGGCCATCATTTCCGCTCCCGGATAATAGGTGGCATGTGAATTCGAATGCGTATAGCTGACCAGGTGGGGGATCCGGCGGTCGATCAGGGTGCGTTCGCTGGCGCCGGTGGAGGCGACGGTCAGGTCAAACAGCTTGACCACCGACGTGCCCAGCACGCCCCGGAAGACACTGCCCCGGCCCATGACATTGTCGGCGGCGATACGGGCCTGCTTGTTGGCGGGCCCGGCCAGCGGCAGCATGGTCGGGAACCCGGACACAAAATCC
This sequence comes from Thermodesulfobacteriota bacterium, assembly GCA_040753795.1. Taxonomy (NCBI): domain Bacteria; kingdom Pseudomonadati; phylum Thermodesulfobacteriota; species Thermodesulfobacteriota bacterium. Next base: position 102,138 of record JBFMDX010000012.1, on the reverse strand, counting down.
CTGACTTCCACGGCGTCTCCTACCGCGTAGATATCCGGATCGGATGTCTGCATGGCGGCGTTGACCACGACCCCGCCGCGGGCGCCGATCTCAAGCCCGGCCTCTTTGGCCAGCCGGTTCTCCGGCCTTACGCCAATGGACAGAACCGCCAGGTCGCAGGGCAGTTTCAGGCCTTTTTCCGTGTGGACGGTCAGGCGGTCATCGTCTCTGGAAAAACCGCTGATGCCGTCTCCGAGAATACAGGTTACGCCTTTTTCTTTGAGATGAGCGGTCATGAAACTGGCCATCTCACCATCCAGGGGAGGCATGACCTGGTCAAGTTTTTCCACGATGGTGGTTTTCACCCCCCGGTGGATCAGATTTTCGGCCATTTCCAGGCCGATGAACCCGCCGCCGACGACCACGGCTTCTTTCGGATTCCGGGAATCGACAAAGGCCTTGATACGATCGGAATCGGGAATGTTGCGGAGGTTGAAAATATTTTCCAGTTCTATCCCTTTCAGGGGAGGCTTAATCGGCTCCGCCCCCGGTGACATGATGATTTTATCGTAATTTTCACGATACGTTTCACCGGTTTTCAGGTTTTTTACCTCAACCTGCTTTTTCTCGCGGTCAATGGCGGTCACTTCCGTAAAAGTCCGGACATCAACGGCATACCGTTTCATGAAATCGGCGACTGTTATCACCAGCAGGTTGTCTTTTTTCTTGATGACGCCGCCGATGTAGTACGGCAGCCCGCAGTTGGCAAAAGAAATAAATTCTCCGCGTTCAAATAGAATAATTTCGGCGTCTTCATTCAGCCTCCGGGCCCTGGCAGCGGCCGTGGCGCCGCCGGCGACGCCGCCGATAATCAGCAGTTTCATTTTCGTACCTCCCAATTTGATATTCCTTCGGGCATTGCGCCCGGCAATGTGGTCATGTCCATGGCTAAAAAATCTATAACAAGTGCCCTCAAAAAAATCAAACCGAGTCATGAGGCATAGAAAAATGAAATTGAAAGAACAGTTAAAAGACTGTAAAAAATCAATGACAGACGATTTACTGCTTATTAACCATTCAGGGGTAACGCCATGAGAAGCATCAATCCGGCCACGAACACGCTTGTCAGGGAATATGCGCCTCACGGACCGGCGGAGATCGATGATATCCTGAGGTCCGTTCATGGCGCCTGGACTGCCTGGAAAGAGACCGCTTTTAAGGAACGCGCCAGACTGTTGCGAAATGCCGCCGATCTTCTGCTGGCGGAACGGGACCTGTGTGCCGCTCTGATTACCGCGGAGATGGGAAAACCGATCACGGAGTCCAGGGGAGAGGTGGAAAAATGCGCCCTGGCCTGCCGGTATTTCGCCGATAACGCGGAGCGCTTTTTAAACGATGAACTGGTCAACACTGTTTTCCAGAAGAGTTTGGTGACGTTTCAGCCCCTGGGCGTGATTCTGGCCGTGATGCCCTGGAATTTTCCCTTCTGGCAGGTCTGGCGCTTCATCGCGCCGGCCCTGATGGCCGGCAACGCCGGTGTGTTAAAACACGCCTCCAATGTTTGCGGCTGCTCCCTGAAGATCGAAGAGATCGTCAGAAAGGCCGGGTTTCCGGCCGATCTATTCCGTTCATTATTAATACCGGCCGAAGCAGTTGCCGGCGTTATCGCCAGTCCCCTGGTCAGGGGCGTTACCCTGACCGGCAGCGAACCGGCCGGCAGGGCGGTGGCGGAACAGGCCGGAAAGGAATTGAAAAAGAGTGTTCTGGAACTGGGAGGATCCGACCCGTTTATCGTCCTGGAGGATGCCGATCTTGACGAATGCGTCCGGGCGGCAGTCAGGAGCCGTTGCCTGAACGCCGGCCAGGTTTGCATCTCGGCCAAACGGTTTATTGCCGTCGAATCCGTGGCCGGGCCGTTTTTAGACCGGATGGCGACTCAAATGGGTTCACTGATCGTCGGTGATCCGGCCGATGAGAAAACCCAGCTCGGACCCATGGCCCGTCCTGATCTGCTGGACGAGATCCATTCGCAGGTAGAGCGGTCCATTGGCCGGGGCGCGCGCCTGGTCACCGGCGGCCATCGGCTGGAACGGCCCGGCAATTACTACGCGCCGACGATTCTGACGGAGGTAACCCGTGACATGGCGGTGTTTCGGGAGGAGACATTCGGCCCGGTAGCGGCCGTTATTACCGTGAAGAATGAAGCCGAAGCCGTGGCAGCGGCCAATGACACGGATTACGGCCTGGGGGCCAGTGTCTGGACGCGGGATCTGGCCAGGGGAGAGCAGATCGCGCGGAAGATCGACGCCGGCATGGTGTTTGTCAATTCCATGACCGCGTCATATCCGGCGCTGCCCTTCGGCGGGGTCAAACGTTCCGGTTACGGACGGGAACTGTCCCATCACGGCCTTCGGGAATTTGTCAACATCAAAACCATCGGCCTGCGCTGACACGGCCGCATACAGCGGGTAAAATGATTGACGCCAGTAAGTCAGGGCCATTTGAAAATAAAGAAAAGTGTTCTGCCATGGAAGCGTCTGATACGGATATCCCGGGACCGGCATTGACGGAAAAATATCGCCGTCAGGGAGAAATGCTGGCCAACCGGGCAAAGAAACAGTACCGGCATTTGAAGAAGCGGTTTGCCCGGCAGAATATAGAGGTGTTCCGCCTCTATGACTGGGATATCCCCGAAATTCGCGCCGTGGTGGACTGGTACGGCGGCCACCTGGTGGTGGGGGAATACGCCCGGACACAGTCCAGACCGGAATGGCTGCCCATGATGGGTGAGGCCCTGGCCCGGACGCTGGAGGTTCCGCCGGCCAATATCCACCTGAAGGTGCGGCGAACCGGGACCCAGGCCGAGGAGGGTGAAAAACGGTATGAACGCCTGGCCCGGACCGAACAGAAGATCGCCATGTCCGAGCGGGACTTGAGCTTTTTCGTCAATCTCGATGATTTTGTGGATACCGGCCTTTTTGCCGACCACCGCGACACCCGGCAGATGGTCCGGGACATGGCCCCGGGGACGGACTTTTTAAACCTCTTCTGCTACACCGGCGCTTTTACCTGCTATGCCGCCAGAGGCGGCGCCAGGGCCACCGTGTCAGTGGACCGGTCCCGGTCGGCCATTCGCTGGGCCCGGGAAAATCTGACCTTGAACCGGATACCGGGCAAGAATCACACACTGATCCAGTCCCACGTGTTTGATTATCTGAAACGAGCGGCCGCCGACCGGCGGCGGTTCGATCTGGCCGTGGTGGACCCGCCTTCCTTTGCCACCAGCCGGGACGGAACCCATAACATGGATATCGCCCTTGACCATCCCCGGCTGCTGCAAATGACGCTGGCGCTGATGAAAAAAGGGGGAACGATTTTCTTTTCCACCAACCATCAGAATTTCACGCCCCGCATGGAAGGGTTGAAAGCAACCGATATACGGGAGATTACGGCGTCCACCATACCCGAGGACTATCGTAACCGGAAGACGCCTATCCACCGCTGCTGGCGCATTAAGGTTTAATACCACTATACTCTCTGTTCGGGGGTCAGTTCGTTCTCCGCGTAGGACTGATAAACTTTTTCTTCGATGAACATCTGGACGATTTCGGGATCGATATGGCCCGCCTTTTTCATCCCCTCAAGGATATCAAGCGCCTGCGAGATGGGCATGGGCTTTTTGTAAGGCCGGTCCGGGGCGGTCAGCGCTTCGAATACGTCGGCAATGGCGATAATACGGGCCTGCAGGGGTATCTGCGAACCTTTTAAACCCTGGGGGTAACCGGTTCCATCCAGCTTTTCATGGTGACTGCCGGCATATTCGGGTACGTGCGAAAAACGGTCGGGGAAGGGAAGCTCCCGGGTGATGTTGACGGTCATCTCCGCGTGCTGTTCAACCAGCCGGCGTTCTTCGTCCAGCAGATTGCCCTTGGGAATGCTCAGGCAGGCCTTCTCGTTTTCCGAAAGCCAGGGATAGGTATTGCCGCCGATGTGATAATTGCGGGTGGCGATCTGGGCAACCCGTTTGATGGCCTTTTCATCGACCATGCCTTTGTTGGCGTTAACACTTTTTAAAAATTCCAGGGCCTCCAGCGCTTCAATTTTTCTGGCCGTGAGTTCACGGTCCATGTGTGTAATTTTTTGAAGCACGGCCGGCGAGTTGTCGGTTTTGAGCAGGTCGATTTTCAACTTCAGGTACTCGTTTTCCATCAATTGCATGATCAGGAGAAACCGTGTTTCAATCAGCTGAATACGGTCAAAGACACTTTCCAGCTTGTTGGTTTTACTGACGATGTGCTCCGGCGTGGTGATTTTGCCGACGTCGTGCATCCAGGCGGCGATACGCAGTTCCTCTATCTGGTCATCGGTAAATCGAACATTCCTGAAAGCCTCTCTGCCGGTCCGGTGGATGGCTTCGGCGATATCCATGGTCAGGGTGACCACCCGGTTAATATGACCGCCGGTAAAGGGAGATTTGGCGTCAATGGCCGTGGCAATGCTTTTGATAAAGGCATAGAACAAGGCCTTGAGGTCTTCGATCAACTGGGTGTTGGTCAGGGCGATGGCCGCCTGGGAGGCCAGGGAGGCCACCACGTCCACGATGTCGGCCGCGAACCCGACGATTTCCCCTGTCTGGGGGTCCTTGGCGTTCAACAGCTGCAGCACCCCGATGATTTTATCCTCGTGGTTTTTCAGGGGCATGACCAGCATGGACTTGCAACGGTAGCCGGTGGCGGCGTCATATCGCTTGGTGCCGGCAAAGTCAAATTTCCCCGTCTCATACACGTCGGCAATATTGACGCTTTTTCCGGTCAGGGCCACATAAGAGGAAACATTGGTATGGTTGGGTTTTCCCTGGGCGTCAGCCAGCGGGACATTGGGCATTTCCGCGGAAAGATCGCCGCCGGTCCCGCCTTTGCGTATCTTCATGGAATCGTTCTGGAGAATGGCAAAACGGAGGGAGTGGGTCTTCTGCTCGACGATATAAAGCGTGCCGGCGTCGGCGCTGGAGAGCTTGCGGGCTTCGTCCACGATCATCTCCAGCAGGGTATTGATGTTTTTCTGCCCGGACAGGGCCAGTCCGATTTCCGCCAGTTTTTGAATATGTTCGATCTGACATTCGGCGTAAATCTTGACTTCCCGGACGACGTTTTCAAGCAGCCTGCCGAGCTTTTTGTCTTCGGACAGATGGCGGTTACCGTTCTGATTTTCAGGGTTCAGGGTGGCCATGATTTTTCCTTTCCCTATGGAGTTATGGATAAATAGTGCTCCATGATGACTGCGGGACAGTCGATGTCAACGGCGTTAGAACCTATATCTGTTCGGGGATAACCGGGGCAACAGGGTCGCAACTGAACCGGGAACCGAACAGAACGTCAAAATTCAAAATCTCCAGGCCTTTCAGGAAGGGGTCCCGCCGGCAGTCATCCAGTCGGATCAGACGACCTTGCGAATCCTGCACAAAACCGCGATGCACCACCGGATAGTCGGTCAGTCCCTGCTGCAGATAGAACATATACGAGGGCAGGGGGATTCCCATCTGATGAAGGACGACAGTGGGTAGATAAGCCGGGCTGAAACATTCCGGTATGTCGGCCGCATCCAGGATGTTGTCCTGATTGGCCCAGAGCAGGCCGGGAACCTCAAAAAGGAGCATTTCCGAGGCCATGTCTTCCGAAAGGATGCCGCATGCCTTGTAAAAAGCGAGGGAAAAGCTGGGCTGGTGGTCACCAAAGAAGAGACAGATCACCGGCTCGTCCCGTCTACTCAAATAGTCGATCAGCCGGGCCAGTTGTCTATCCGCGTCCCGCAGGCCCGTCAGATAAGTTCCCAGCTCATGGCGCAGCCAGTCGGGCAGGTTGTTCTGGACATTGACTCCGTCGTTGCCGTAACGGCCGGCCAGATAGGGACCGTGGTTTTGCATGGACACGGCGTGGATCAGATAAGGGCCGTGGGTGTATTCGACGGTTTCGATGATTTTATCCACCAGGGCTTCATCCGAAATATACATGCCCTTGGTGGCCTCCCCCGGGAAACTGTCAATGGAAAGATATTCCGAAAATCCCAGGTTGGGATACACCGCTTTGCGGTTCCAGAACCAGTCATGAAAAGGATGAACGGCCACGGTACGGTAGCCGCAATGCTTCAGAACCCAGGCCAGGGAAGGGGTCTTGCGGTTAAGATAGTGATCGAAGGGGATGCCGCCTTCCGGCAGAAACGCGTTGAAAAGGCCTGTCAGCACTTCAAATTCCATCAGGCTGGTGTTACCGGCAAAGGTCGGAGAAACCAGCCGGAAGCTGGGATAGTCGGCGGAAATCCGTTGCAGATTTTCAATCGGGCTGGTGTTGTCATCCGGCATTTGCGAGTGAACGGCCACCAGATCGGAAAACGATTCACTCATGAAAATAATCAGGCTGACCGGCCGGCCACTGATACCGGCCTGTTCGGCCATATCCTCGTTGTGGGAGAGCAGACGATCGACCAGGCCCCGGTCGTATTCTTCCGGCTGCCGGATCAGAACAGGAGAGACATTCATGGAAAACGCCAGCAGGAATCCGTTAGTACGGTAGTTCTCCGTCTGATCCCAGATAATATTGTTGACGGCAAGTGAGTGAGTCGGGGTCGTTGGTCCCCAGAAGAAGGCGCCGATTACGGCCGCGGCAAAAAGGAGCGCCGTCAAACGGGTCCGAAAGCGGCAAGGGCGGACATTTCGTTTGAGGCGATAAGACAAAAACGCGGCCAGCGTAATTGTCCCGACCATCAGGACGACGGTTATCCAGCCGGATACCACGGAATGTCCCAGGGCGCACAATTGCCACAGATAAGGCAGATCCCAGGCGAAAAAAGGAACCCGCAGAATGGAAATCTTGAGGGTATTGACCATGCCGAGCAGAAGAATGATCAAAAAACCAACGACAAGCCCGGGTCTCCAGCGACCGATAACGGCAAGGGTAAAGGATATAATCGCCAGGGCCAGTAAGGTGTTGAGAGAGAAAACAAGGGGGTTTTCCGGGATCCAGCGAAAAACCGGCGTTATGCCCTGGCGGGCAAGGGCTTCCACCAACATCACAGCCAGGATACCCGTCACAACAAATGAAATCAGACTACTGCCCGTGTCCCGGTACCTGCTACCTGTCATGAAACGTCCGCACCTTTCCCGCTGGATCATTATTACCAATAATTCTGGCGATATGTATACCAATGACGGGTCTGGCTGTCAATGAACTTCAGACTGGGCTTTGCCTTTAACTTCCTTCAGGCCCAGTCGGGCGCTGTCATAATCCGGCCGTTCAATCAGTTCCTGGAAGTTGTCCGGTTTTTCCAGTCTCAGAAGGACCGCCCAATAGGCCCGGGCCGTCATGCCGTCCCAGTGAATCAGGTGCAACCGGTATTGATGGGTCTGAAAGATATTCAACGCCAGAACAATGAACGCGGTCGTGAGGACGACAGCCTTGACGGCGGTGCGTTTTTTTAACGCCACGGCAAACAGAACCGCCAGGGGAATGGAAAGAATGCTGTAGGACTCGATAACCGGCCGCAGGCCGAAACCGCCGCCATACCACCAGGACCACCAGGAGAGGATGACATAGACATTCAAAACAGTGAAAATCAGGATCGGATAGAACCACTCCCGGAGATGTTTATACAAGAGGCCGATGCCTGCCAGCGCCAGGGCCATCATGGGCGTATACAGCAGCCATCCTTTTCGGAATCCGAAAAGGCCCTGGATGATGTGGGGACGGTCGAAGAAAAACCGTTCATTGCCATAGGAATAAAACCAGAAGGTCCCGGCAGTAAATTTCCAGTAAAGCATCTGGGGGATCCACACGGCAATGGCAGTCATGACAATGACCGTCAGCAGCGGCCAATTCTTTATCAGCAGCAAGGCCCGTTCCTTGAGCGATCGCAGGTCCGTCACGCCCCAGAGGACGAACAGGATGCCGACCAGGGCGTTGGTCGGCCGGATCAGGGAAATGAGCCCCGACAGAAGCCCGAGACCGATTGAGCTGGCCGAATCCGGCCGGTCGTGCCATTTTAAGCACAGATATAACCACATTGAAAACAAAGAAAAGCTATAGGAATGGGGCATGGTGGCTTCGTAGGTGGAATAGTGCAGCAGGTTGGTGCCCAGGGTGACGGAAACAAGGGCCAGGGCCACGACGGGGTCGGAAAAATACCGTTCCAGCACCTTTTTCAGGCACAACAACCCGGCGGCCAGATAGAACAAGGCACTGAACATCAGGATGAATCGGTACGGACCAGAAAACCCGTCGGCAGGATAGCCGAGCATCTGGGCGGCGGGATGAGCGACCCAGAAAAAAGGAGCGTATAGAAAGGCAAGCCCCATGGTGGTTTTAATGACATGCCGGCCGGTCGGGGTGTCATGGGGCCAGAATTGTTCCTTGCGGAGCGACGGATTTTCGTCCAGGAATCCAAGGGAAATGTCGTTATGTACGTATATGGCCGGCAGATAGGCGTAATAGTTGAGAACATCCCAGAAAATAATTTTATGGGGGTCTTTCCAGTAGTCAAACGTGATATCATGCGCGGCCATCGTCATCAGGATAACGATGACGGCCGCCCAGGAAAAGCCTGTTTTACGCGAGGAGTGAGAAGGAGTCATACGGTTAATCTTTCTTCAACAGGCCGTATCGGATGATGGCCCGGAAAATGACCAGTCCGTCGCTGGCTTTCAGCTTTTTCCCCTGCCGGTGGTTCCGGGGATAATAATGAACCGGTACTTCCACCAGGCCCTGGGGGTGAAGGCGCAACCCCTTGATGATTAATTCGGTTTCAAAGGCAAAACGGTCTTCTCTCAGGTTGAGCTTTTGGTAGAGCTCCCGGGTAAACAGCTTATAACCGCAGGCCATGTCGGTGATGGTCGAACGGGTCAGGCGGGCGGTAATCCAGGTAAAAAGCTTGTTGAAAAACATCCTGCCTCTGGCTGACGGCGGCCGCTCTATCCCAGGCAAATACCTGGAACCATTTACAAATGACGCGTTGCGATCCTTCAGTGTCCGAAGCATTACGGGAATGTCGCAGGGGGTGAGTTCCAGGTCAGCGTCCTGGATGATGAACAGGTCTCCGTCGGCGGCCTGGAGTCCGGTCCGGACCGCCGCGCCCTTTCCTTTGTTGACATCGTGACGCAATAGCTTTATATGAGAAATTCCGCGGATGCAGGTGAGGACCGTTTCATAGGAGTTATCGTCAGAGCAGTCGTCCACGATTAAAATTTCATGGGAATGGATGAATTCGGGATAATTGACCGTCATCAGCTTGGAGAGAACTTCAACAATGAGTCTTTCCTCATTATATAGAGGCACTACGATACTCAACTTCATAGACAGTCCTGTAGTAAATGGCAACTTCCGGCAACCGAAAAGGAACTTAACTTCCCATAGCGCGCGAGACTATCTCAGAACTCATCATCATTGTCAAGCCGGACACATAAACCACACACCAAAATGGAAAATATCGCCGTTCGGGACCGGGCGTTTATTGTAAATGTTTAAAAAAGCAGTCATATTATTTTTTTTGATCGGCGCGGGACTGGTTGTCCTGGTTGTTCTCACCTCCGGCGCATTCTCCGGCGACAACGTTCCTTATTCAATTCTTCCTCCCGGCGGGTTGAGTCCGGCCGACGTCCCCCAGTTTGTGGTTTTCGGTTTCGATGATAACGGTTATTCCGGTATTGATGGTTCCGGCGGTTCCGGCGGGATGAAATGGGCCTTGGATCTTTTCAATGACAGGATAAATCCCGGCAGTGATGCCGGCCGGGGGACATACGACAAAGAGCCCTGCCGGGCCAGTTTTTACCTGGTCGGATCCTATGGGGATTCCGCGGCACTCGAGGACATGGACCTGGTCCGGCAGATGTGGCGCCGGGCCCGGATGGAAGGTCATGAGATCGGGAGTCATAGTTACAGTCACGGGGACCGGCTGAAATTCGACGTCAGTGAAAAAGACTGGGCCGATGAAATTGAAAAATGCAATCAGATACTGAAAACGATCTTTGCTTCCGATCCGGATACGTCCTCCGGTGGATGGGATAATCACCCCGCGCCCGGCGGCGGGGATATTCACGGATTCCGCACCCCGTTCCTCGCCTATACCGACGCGACATTCAAGGCGCTCAAGGGAAAGGGGTTTCTTTATGATTGCAGCATCGAAGACGGTTGGCAGAAAGAGCAGAACGCATCCGGGTTCTGCTGGCCTTATACGCTTGATAACGGCAGCCCGGGAGATAAACTGATCATGCATTTGCCGGGCGTAAAAAGATACCAGCCCATCGGTTCATATCCCGGCCTGTGGGAACTTCCTCTGCATCCGGTCATGGTCCCGCCGGATGGCGAATGCGCCCGATACGGTATTCCACCAGGGTTGCGAAATAAGATCAATGGACAGTATACCTGGTTTGACGAATCTCAGAACAAGGTGCCGGGGGTTGACTACAATCTTTTTTTTCATTGCAAGCTGACTCGGGAGGAAGCCCTGGCGGTACTGGAGTATACCTTTGACCAGCATTACCAGGGCAACCGGGCGCCGTTCTGCCTGGGGGTTCATAGCGATATTTATTCCAGCAAATATCCGCTGAACCATGTGCCCACGGATTACCGGGACCGCCAGTGGGTCCTGGAGGAGTTCATCGATTATATACTCAACAGACCCGAGGTCCGGATCGTCCCCGCCGGCCGGGTCATTGACTGGTGCCGCAATCCCCGGCCGATTCATGCCACGGGCAAAACCGGAGCAACGGAAACAAGACGGAAAAACGACTCGTTCAGGCGTTCCGCTCCAGGGGCGTGAAAACCAGGCATAATTCCAGGGGAAGCTCTTTGTCGTTGTGCCGCTGTTCGACAATGACCCGGTATTGACCGGTTGTCCAGACGGCGGCCCAGTCGGCCCAGCGGTCCGCGGGGAAATCGGCATCGCCGGAAGCTCCGGCGAACAGGGGTGGTCCCAGGACCGTTTCCAGGAGGTTGACGGCATTGTGGAACAGGACTTCGTATTCGTTCTGTTTTTCAAAGAAGGTGATTTCATCCAGAAGGTGCGGGTCGGGCAGGGCGGACAGGACAAATTCCAGGGATTCGACAACATCGCCGGTCTTTTTCAGCCGGGCGGCGGTTTGAAACGACCCCGCAAAAAGCCAGTCCCCGTCTTCTTCGCCGGTAAATCGGTACCCCGCCATTTCCAGGTTCGTCCTGTCCACAGTCGCGTTCCATGACCAGGGATGAAGTCGCTGCATGACCAGAACATTTTCCATGGCCGGTTTGACGATGTCCCGGAATTCCATCAGATCAACGGTCGGGAGCCGGGTTGTGCCTGATGGGGCGGGCTCCGCCTTTTTTTCTTCAGGAGTCGATTCCGGCAGCACCGTCACCCGGAAGGAGGCTATGCATATCCCCGGCACGAATATTTTAACAAAAGGCTGGCCATCCTCAATATTGCCGGTCAGTCCGTCCAGGAATTCGGGGGCAACCGCCTGCGCCCAGTTCCCGGCTTGTGGCCAGAAAACCCCCCAGCCCCGGCCGATGCGATGAGCCCTGGACAGGCACTCCAGGGCGATCTCACCGGCCGTCGCTTCCACGGCGGGCGATACCATCAGGTGATCGCTCTGACCGTACTCACGGAAGATGTGACCGTAGTCATCCGGTTTCTCCACCCGCAGGATCGGTTCGAGCAGTGAACGAACCTGATCCAGCTCTTCATTTGTCGGAAGAGAAACAAAAGACAGACGCCAGGTTGTCGTAAATCTCCTCATGTATCGCCTCAAATACTGTTACGATGGTTTCTGTGACCCCTTGGAACCTTCAATTGTTCAGATTTTCATTTCAGACTATCAGCGCTTTCCAGATAGACATGCATGACGCAGCGCCGACAGTCAAAATCAAGACGGTAATGCCGGCGGCCGTCGGTCAGCCGCAGGGGTTCGGACCACGAGAAAGCCGGGCGGGCGAAACGCCGGCAGGCATCCAGCTGGTGAAGCAGGCAATATTTTGAAGTCATGAGAATTTTATCCGCCGGGTCGGTGCCGCCTTCCAGGGCCGGTTCGCTGACCGTGGTCCCGTGCCGGGCGTAAAACCGGGCGGCCAGACGGTTGAGGACATTGGCCCGGAAGTCCAGCACGTTTTCCGGATATGGAGTGGTGTTGGGCATGAAGGGTACCGGCCCGGGACGGTATCGATTCAGCCGCAGGTCGGTCAGCCGGCCCAGTGTTTCCCGGCGCAGGCGGTTGATGACGCTGACCGGCAGAAAACCCGGGGGGGCGGAATCGATCGCGATGCCGGTGATATTATAAATGGTATTGCCGCTGCTGGACAGTTGCTCATGGAGTTGCTTTTGAAAAATATCCGGCTCCCGCGCGATCTGGAATGGAAAATCGAGTTCGGTTTCCGCCCGGTTGCCGTCTTCGTCGATTGCCGTAAGCCGGATCCGGCTTTCCTGCTGAAAAAATCGAAAAGAGACGTCGACTTTCCGGACGGCGGAATCTTTCCCCAGGATCGTCTCAAAGTGGTGATCATGATTGCGGTAGAGGCGGAACCCCGCCGCCAGTTCCGGCATCCTGCCGAAGGGGTAAATCCGCTTCCCGTCGGCCCGGTTTACCCTGAATCCCCGTAATTCTCCGGACGGGGAGAAAAAGCAGAGCCCGTCACCGTTTTTAACCGGGTCACCTTTTATGACAAAACAATTTTTCTCCACCGCGGTGACCGTACCCACGGGTTTCCCGACCGACTTGGGCGTATCGATGGCGCCGATCTTCTCGTCCCGACCATGGATAAAATAGCGGGTGGTTCCCCGGTTGAATGTTTTTTCCAGGTCAGGCGTAAACGTCAGCGTTGCCTTCCCTGAACTGCTGCGATGATAGAGAGGGCTGACGGCAATAAACGCGTCGATCCGCCGGCGAAAAGCGGCCGTGACGTTTTTTACATACCCGATATCCTTGTACCGGCCTTCGATTTTAAAGGAGGTAATACCGGCTTCGACCAGGTCGGGGATGGCGTCGATCAGGTTGAGATCCTTTAAGGAAAGCAGGTGCTTGTCTTTTACGATAATCCGGCCGTTCCCATCGGAAAGCGTATAGCGGTGACGACAGGGCTGAGCGCAGACCCCGCGGTTGCCGCTTCTACCGGCCGTCGCCTGGCTCAGATAACATTGTCCGCTGTAAGAAACGCACAGGGCGCCGTAGACGAAAAATTCCAGTTCGATCCCGGTCTGGTCACGTATGGTCCGGATTTCCGGAAGCGACAACTCCCGAGCGAGAATGACGCGATGAAATCCCGCCGCCTCCAGAAAACGGACTTTTTCGGGAGTGGTGTTGTGCGTCTGGGTGGAAGCGATCAGGGGCAGGGGCGGAAGATCCAGTTCCAGCAGCCCCATATCCTGGATGATCAGGCCGTCGGCGTCGGATTCATGGATCATCCGGATCAGATCCAGGGCCCGCGGGATTTCCGCGTCGGACAGGATGGTGTTGAGCGCCACATACACCCGGACGGCGAACCGGTGGGCGTATTCGATCAGCCGGGCGATATCTTCGATCTGATTGCCGGCGGAGGCACGGGCGCTGAAAGCGGGCGCGCCGATGTAGACGGCATCGGCTCCGTGGTCAATAGCAGCCATGCCGATATCGGCATTGCCGGCCGGAGACAGAAGTTCCAGTGGGGTTGTCATGGGCGGATGCTCGCCATTATTTTTCCGTCAGTTCCCACACCCCGCTCCACGCCTCCGGCGGGTTTTCCATCAGCTCCCGGCAGCGCTGCAGGTAAGAACGGGCCGCCGCATCCTGTTCGGCGATTTTTGAAAATCCGTTCAGGGCGTCGCCGAACCGGCCTTCATAATAGGCCGACAGCGCCGCGGCGAAAACGTCCAGCGCCTCCCGGCGCCGCGCGAAGTCTTCCGGCAGCATCGGCTCGAACACACACACGGGTTTATTTTTGCCTTTCACCAGGATCCGGGAGAGTTCCCGGACGGGGAACTCGTCTCCGATCATGGCGCGGGTGAATTCAGAGATCATGATGAACGTTCCGAATTGCTTGTTGGCGCCTTCCAGGCGCGAAGCCAGGTTGCCGGCGTCACCGAGAAACGTATAATTGAATCGCTGATGGGACCCCATATTGCCGATGACGACCGTACCGGTATTGACACCGATACGGCAGAAAATTTCCTTTCCGAACCGGGCCTTCAGCGCCGGACGTAATTCGGTCATTTTTTTCTGGCACCGCAGCGCGGCCCGCACGGCGCACCGGGCATGTTCCGGCAGATCGACCGGCGCGTTCCAGAAGGCAATGACGGCGTCGCCTTCATACTTATCCACCGTGCCGCCTTCCTCCATGATAATGTCGGTCATGGCCGTCAGATATTCGTTGAGAAAGGCCGTAAGATCCTGGGGTGCCAGCGTTTCCGAAATGGTGGTGAATCCCTGGATGTCGGAGAAGTAGATGCTCAATTCCCGCGATTCACCGCCCAGCTTCAGATGGGACGGATCCTGGACCAGCCGTTCAATGAAGGCCGGACTGAGGTACTGGCTGAAGGCGCTTTTAATGAACCGACGCTGCTTTCCTTCGATGGTGTAGTTCAGAATGAGCGCACTAACCAGGGCCAGGGCCAGGGCCACGACCGGGGGGGCAATCGGGAACCAGTAGCCCAGATGATAACCGGCGAACCCGGGGATCAGGGGCAGGGGCGGAAGAATCACAAACGCCAGGACCGCCTGCCATCCTTTCTGGCAGGAGCGGCCGATCAGCGCCCCCAGCAGCGCGAAAACCAGCGTGCCGGCCATGACCAGGGCAAGGGGGGCGTCACGGATGAAATCATCCGAAAGCAGATTATCCAGAAAGGTAGCATGAATCTCCACTCCGGGCAGGGCCCGGCTGATGGGGGTAGCCCTTAGATCCATCAGCCCGGGAGCCGAGGAGCCGACCAGAACATAGCTGCCGCGGAAGTCGTCTGGATTAAGGACGGTGTCCGTGTTTCCTTCCTGGAGCCGGACCTCGGATTGAATGACGGCCTGGGCGCTGACGGTGGTGTATGCCTGCCGGGTATCCGGTCCGCGACGATAATGAAGGATAACCTGCCCACTGTCATCCAGGGGGATCGTCCGCGATCCGATACGCAGTTCATTCCTGGATAGTAAGACCGTCTCCGACGGGTTGGCGGCCAGATAACCGGCCAGTCCGAGGGATGGGACAAAGGTGGAATCAAATATCTGGAAGGGCAACAGACGTCTGATGACATTGTCTTTATCGGTCGTGCCAAAAACATTGCCGAGAAGGGAACAGGCGGTGGCGATTTCCGGGACGGGAAAGGTCGCCAGCGGCATGGACAGACTGACGTTCGGGTGTCCGGCCGCGTATTCGCTCAAGCCCGACGCTTCAACCCTGGGCAGCCCTTCCGGCCATTTCGTAACACTGCCCTGATTCCGGCTGAGCTCGAAGCCGACAACGGTATTGGGAGCGGCAGCCAGGGAAGCGCCGAAAGGCGCGTCGTCATCCCCGTAGATCCGGTTCCAGATGGACGGCTCGGTAAAGACCATGTCGAAGATGACGGCCCGGGCGCCGGCCCGGGCGCAGAAATCGGCTATGGCGCCATAGGCGATGCGCGGCCAGGGCCAGCTCCAGGACTGCTCTTTCTGACCCCAGTCAAGGCTGGTCTGGTCCAGAAGGATCAACCGGACTTTGCCGGTCTCCGGGCACGGGGCGGCAAAGGTATTGGCACGCCAGTCCCAGGCCGGAAACTCGATCCATCTGAGCCACCCCGTCCACCAGAGCATCCAGGCGACGGCGGCGGCGCCAAGACCGATAACCAGCCCCTGCGTCAGTTTTCGCACCTACACCCCGTTCATAGCCTTCTGAAACCGTTCCTGGCGGGACTTGGGAGCCTCAACCGGACCATATCCCTGGAGCAACGGAGCAATGTCCTTAATCCGGTCCTGGGGATCCGGATGGGTCTTGGCAAAACCGGATTTGTGATCCTTGATCCGGGATCCCATTTCGGTGAGCATGTCTTTCAGACCCGTCGGGTTGTAACCGACACGTTTCAGGATGGTGATGGCGTTGGCGTCCGCCTCGGTTTCGAACTTCCGGGCATAACCGCTGTTGACCAGTGTGGAAGTGATATCCGTGATGGATCCTTCCAGGGCCGTGGTGAGCTGGGCGACCTGCTCACCGGCCAGGTTCTTCCCGGTTTCCATGGCCAGGGTGGTAAAGACCGACGTCAGGCGGCTCTTTTTTATGGCGTTAATGGCGTGTTCCGCCTGGACATGACCGACTTCGTGGGCCAGCACGGCGGCCAGGGCGTCTTCATTCTTGCAGCACCGCAGCAAACCGCGGGAAACCAGGATCAGCCCGCCGGGGGCGGCAAAAGCGTTGATTTCATCGGTGTTCATGGCCAGGAAGTGATATCCCCCGAAGGTCTCCGGTTTGTCCGAGGCCGCGGCCAGGGTCTGGCCGAGCAGGTTGAGGTACTGATTCAGGGCCGCATTGTCATAGGGCTTATTGGTCTGGAGCAGGGTGGCCGCCACCGCCCGGCCGATGTAATATTCGTTCTCGGGGGTGAGTTTCTCCATGGCCTTGCCCGCGGCCGATGAGGTTTTATTGATCGAATCCGCCTGTTGCGACGAAATCGTTCCGGTCGCAACGCCGGCGGTGGTCCCCACCTTGGTAATGGTGTCCATTGCTTTACAGCCGGGGAAGATCAGTCCGAAGGAAAAAAGAGTTAGAAGGATTGTTAAATGTTTCATTGCGCGCCTCCTTTCCCGACCTGAACGTCGCCTGCTTCCAGAAAATCTTTCATCTCTTCCGTTGTGATTTTCATCTCGTTCATTTTGTCGACCCAGGTGAAATCAATATCCTTGTGCTGTTTTTTGAAATCAGATTCAACTTGAGAAGTAAACCCCTTGGTGGCCAGGGACATTTCATCACTGGAAGCGGCGACCTTGGCATCAGCTCCGCCGGCATTGACCTTTACCGTCCCTTTGATCAGGGATGATGAGGGTATCCAGCCGATAACACCGGACTCGGTTGAGACCTTTGTCCAGGCGCCTTTTTCCTCAAGAACCGTCATCCGGTCGCCCATCTTGACGGTGGCGACCACACTGCTCAAACCCGACGGCGAGGACCGCAGTTCACTGACTTTCATTTGAACGCTCATGATTTTAGCGGCCGCTGCCCAGACGCCTATCGCGGCAAAACAGATAAGGGCAGTGACCAGTATCACCACTCGGTATCGCTTTAACATGGCAGACTCCCTCCCTTAATTATTAACTGCTGGTTGGAATAATCATTTATCTTAAAACAATTCGTTTTTTAATCCACCATTATTTTCCGGACGAATTCGCCGATAGCCCGGAAAACGCGATCTGACCCCTCGCCGTTGATGATGCCGTGACGGTTGTAGTTAACCAGAAGATACTCTTTGTCCGTTGAGCTGAGTTTTTCGAAAATCATCCGGGATCCCTTGGAGTTGACCACCGGGTCCGCCTGTGACTGGAGAATCAGCGCCGGAACGGTAATGGCGGGAAGCCTGGACTCGAGCGTGTCCATCAGCCGTCCCATTTCGGAAATACCCGCCAGCGGGTTGCGCGAATAATTGATATGCGGGTTCTCCGGCGTGTTTTCAATAAATTCGACCCGGTTTTTGTCAACATTGATGCGTTTCAGCAGCCGGTTCCACAAATTGACCGCCGGCACGAAATTGCTGGAAAAATTCTGAAGTTTCAGGGGCGGCGCCACGGCGAAAATGCCGGCCAGGTCGTCATTGACCCGGGCGGCCAGATCAAGAACCAGCCCGGCCCCCATGGAAAAGCCGCCGGCGATGACGCGGTCGCAGCTGTTTTTGACGATGGCATATCCTTTTTCCACGGATTCGATCCATTCGGCATACAACCGCCGGGCCAGATCGACGGGGGAAGTGCCGTGACCTCTTAAGCGCGGGACATAGACCGTGATGTCAAGACTGTTTAAATAATCGGCCAGGGCCCGGACTTCCATCGGCGCGGCCATGTACCCGTGTACCAGGACAACACCGGTCCTTGGTGAGGGGCTTTTTAATAAAAAAGGGCGGCCGACGTTTTTATCTTTTGATTCTCCCGGAATGGCGTATTGCGCGTAATCATTTTCAAAATCGGACGTGTCCCCGGCGATCAGATGCGCGGTTACTTTCTTTTGAATGGTCTCGCACGTGGGCGCGGCCAGTTCGCGGACGGCTTCCTGAAAATCAGACAGGGGCTCGACCTCATTGGCGATGACGGTGATGGGATTGGTCACCCGGGCACTGTGAAAATCCGGCGGAAGGCTCATGTTTTCCGTTTTGGTCAGAAAACCGTCTGCCTTCTTAACGGCGCCCGTTTCTTCGGCGATAGCGATAAAATTGGCATATTTGTGATGCCGGTCATCCGTCAGAAGATGGGTCTGATCCTGCTGCAGGCTGGTATGTTTAAACGTACGCGTGGCCAGGGAGTCGATTTTGTCAATGGCCAGATAGGCTCTCCGCTTCAGATCGTCTTCCGGAATCCGCTCCTCCGGAATGTATTTCAACAGCGAAGCGAAAATATGATCATGGTTTACCGTCGTCATGTTGTAGATGGCCGACATGTACCGTTCCATGATCTGAACGGCCGTGTCCCGGAGCACCTGTTTGGCGGCAATAGAATCGTTAAAGTCGATTCTGGCCTGCAGTTCGATGTTTTCCCGGATGAGCGGTGAATCCAGATAGGGGGTCACATCGATCGGTTCCCCGAAACGGATATCGATGTCCGTGTCCGAGAGCAGCAGGGTCCCCTCGGTCTGCAACTCCTCCAGGGCGCGGGAGGAAAGGTTTTCAAACAGTCTGCCGGCCAGGTTGCTGACGATATTTTCTTTTGCCCGGATGGGATAGTAGGTGAGATTGACCGGAACGAGCAGCGTTTTCTTGCCCCGGATGGTTTCCGGCGTGTCGATCTCGAAAAGATCCAGCAGGCGCCTGGCTTCGTCCGGAAGGTTCTCCACCATCCGTTCAATACGGCTGCGGTAGAATTCGGTCCGCAGCGCCAGGGTTGCCGCGCCGGTATGCGGCGGATGCTTGCCCGCCGAAGAAGAAACGATGAACTGCCCTTTCTGGTCAACGACATCATATATCTTCTTGTTCTTCACCATCCGGCCTTCGGGAAAAATAACCCAGGACGCCTCGTTGGTCAGCAGGGTTTTGACGATCAGCTTGTCCCGGTCCGGGTCGCCGGTGGAAACCGCCCCCAGTTTCTCCAGAAACGAACCCAGGCCGCCTTTAAAAAGGTCCTGACTGGCTAGGGACCAGATGCTGCGGCCGGTGATTTTGTTGATGTAGTAGGGCACCAGCAGGGTTTCCGCCCGGGTGAAATGATTCACCACAAAAATAAGGGAATGATCCGCGGGTATCTTGTTCTGATCGTGAATTTTGACCTTCGGTTTAATTAATCCCGACAGGGTCTTGATCACCAGTCCGGTTGTCCGATAAGCGTAACGATTCATGAGCGGTTGTGTCTGCCGTTTTTAGGGTTGCCGATTGTCTGCTAATCGTTCATTATATAATCTTTTATTTTAAAGCACATTGGTGGATATGGCAACAAGATGTTGCAGAGAAAGCATTAAGCATGCTGCCTTATTCTATGACTTTTCAAGCAGAAAATCAGCCAGATGGTAACGGCGTATGCCGTCGATGTCCTCCCCGAAAGCCGTGTCCATGCTGATGACGCATTTCGGGTAGTTATCGGGGATGTCGCGCAATACGCCGAATTCTCGCTTAATGACCTGAGGCGTGGCCAGCAGGATGGTGTTATCAATGGAACTGACGTACTGATAGACGGTTTCCGTTTAGCAGCGATCGTTCCGCTTCCATCTGCAAATCACGATACGTGCGGACATGTTCAAAATCGAGGGACTCCATGTTCACGTAAAGGGTATTACCTGCCGCCACGCCATCCTCGCGCAGAAGATCGATAATCTCTCGCAGAAGGCAGCTTTTGCCCACGCGCCTCATGCCCGTAATGACCTTCACCACCGGCTTGCCCAGGAATTGCCGGATTCGGTCAAGATAGATGTTTCGTTTATACAAAAAACTCGCCCCAATTATTAGAAAGTTTTCGATATACAGAAAATAGCTTAGGCGTGCCCGGATTAACAAGCCATCCGGTGTGAAATTGCAAAAAACTTCAGTTACGGTTCTTTTTTTCCCGGCTTATTTTTGATACAAGGAAAAGGCGCTTGCCGGGAAACAGGTTACGTTTCGGGTCCGTAAGGTTTTGGGGAGAGGCAGAAGGTTTTGTAACTTATTGATTTTATGGAGCCACCGAGAGGAATCGAACCTCCGACCCACGCATTACGAATGCGTTGCTCTGCCGGCTGAGCTACGGTGGCCGGAACACTTTCAGATGTTCAGGTAAACCAAAACAGGCAAGAAAATAACGTGAGAATGGCTCAAAATCAAGAGAAAAAAATCAGCCGGCTGACGGAGGCCGTTCATTTATCCGATTGCCGGCTGGAATGTTCCGGAATTGACGGATCCGCCGGCGCCTATCTCGTTTCCGAGATAACGCGATCCGCCGGCGTACCGGTGGTCGTTCTCACGGCCGATTCCCGGGAAGCCGAACGGGTGCTGAATGATCTGGAATTTTACCGGGGTGAAACGCGGGAACCGGCGGCGGAACTGTTCCCGGCCTACCATATCCTGCCGTTTAAACCGCTGTCTTATCATAACCGGACGGCGGCCGCCCGCATCCGCCTGCTGTACCGGATGTCCCAGGGAGAAATGCCGGCGGTGATGGTTCTATCGCTGGAGGGATTGCTGCAGCGGCTGATCCCGAAAACCGTTTTATGCGATTTTGCTGAAATCATTATGGCCGGTGAAGCCATCGACCTCCCGGCGCTGACGGAAAAACTGATCGCCGGCGGTTATGCCCGTTCCGCCATCGTCGAGGAGCCGGGGGATTTCTGCCTGCGCGGCGGGATACTGGACGTGTTTTCACCCATGTATCCCGAACCTGTCCGCCTGGAACTGTTCGGCGACATGATCGATACGATGTGGTTCTTTTCGCCGGTTTCCCAGCGCCGGACCACCCCCGTCGATGAAGCCATCCTGCTGCCGGCCAGAGAAGCGATTTTGCCCCGGGGCAATACCGGCCGGTTTATCGCCGCCGTGCAGAAACAGGCGGCGGAACTGGATTTGCCCGTGTCCGTTTCCAGAGATCTGATCGACCGGGTGACGGAAGGGATCAACTGTGAAGGCATGGAAGGACTGATGCCGCTGCTTTATGAACAGCTGTCTTCCTTTTTTGATTATCTTCCCGCCAACGCCTGTTTCGTAATGGCCGCTCCGGACATTATCGCGGAAGCCGCGGTCGATCACCGCCGGATGATCAGCGACAATTACCTGTCCTCACGGGACGAAAAAAAAATGTGCGTCCCCCCCGAAACCTCTTTTCTGGACTGGGAAGAGGCCAGGCGGATCATGTACGGATACCGCCTGGTTATCTTCCGCATGCTGCCCGGGCAGGAAGACAGTATCTGCTCCGACCGGCCGGCCGATCATCTCCGGCTGGATATCCGGACGGTGACCGGTCTGCCGGTGTCCCTGAAATACAACCCGGACCGGGACCGGCCGCTGAAGCCCCTGGCGGAGTGGATTGCCGGCAACCGGGCGGAAGGGCAGACCACGGTTATCGTCTGCGGCAGCCGCTCCCGGGCCGATCGCCTTCAGGAGATGCTGTTTTCTTATGATATTCAACCGGTCCTGGCCGGCACCTTTTCCGACATGCTGACGGCCGATCCGGGCTCGATCGGACTGGTTACGGGGCAGGTATCGTCCGGTTTTATTTCTCCGGACTGCGGCTTGTCCCTCATCTGCGAATCCGATGTTTTTGCCGGCGGCCGCCGTCGCAGAAGCGTTCGCCATCCGGATGTCCGCTCGGAAATTCTGGAACTGGAAGAATTGAAGGAGGGGGACCTGGTCGTTCACGCGGACCATGGCATCGGACGCTACGAAGGCATACGGAAAATCCGGGTGGAAAAAGTCGAGGGCGATTTTCTGCTGATCCGTTATCGGGATGAAGACTGCCTTTATCTGTCCGTGGACCGGATGGATATGGCCCGAAAATACATCGGCGTGGATGATGCCGTTCCCGAGCTGGATAAAATGGGCGGAAAATCCTGGCAGAAGGCCAAAGCCAAAGCCAGAAAGGAAGCGGAAAAAATCGCCCGGGAACTGCTGGAATTATATGCCCGGCGCAAGGTCAACCCGGGTTTTTCTTTCAGTGCCGCCGACACTTATTTTGAAGACTTTGAGTCCCGCTTCCCCTACGAGGAAACCGAGGATCAGCTCAAGGTCATCGAAGAGGTCCTGACGGACATGGAATCCGGCAAACCCATGGATCGGCTGGTCTGTGGTGACGTGGGCTTCGGCAAGACCGAAATCGCCATGCGGGCCGCGTTCAAGGCGGTCTGCGACGGCAAACAGGTGGCCGTGCTGGTCCCTACCACGGTCCTGGCGGAACAGCACCGGGAGACGTTTTCCACCCGTTTTACCGACTATCCGGTACGGATCGCCTGCCTGAACCGGTTCCGGTCGGCCGCCGAACAAAAACAGATCGTACGGGAAATCAGTGAAGGAAAAATCGATATCGTTATCGGCACTCACCGGCTGTTGTCCAACGATGTCGTTTTCAGGGATATCGGCCTGGTCGTCCTGGATGAGGAGCAGCGGTTCGGCGTCAAGCACAAGGAAAAACTGAAAACCATGAGAAACACGGTGGACGTATTGTCCCTGACCGCCACCCCGATTCCCCGGACCCTGCACATGTCGCTTATCGGTGTAAGGGATATCAGCGTCATCAAGACGCCGCCCGAAGACCGGCTGGCGGTCAAAACCTATGTCTCCGAGTTCGACGACGGCATCATCAAGGCGGCCGTCAGGCGGGAATTGAAGCGCGGCGGTCAGATCTACTTCGTCCATAATAACATTAATAAATTAGTGTACATCGCGGACCACCTCCAGAAGCTGGTGCCGGAGGTGAGAATCGGCGTGGCCCACGGCCGCATGGCCAGCGACAAGCTGGAGAAGGAAATGCTGCGGTTTGTCAACCGGGAAATCGATATGCTCGTCTGCACCCGGATCATCGAGTCCGGGCTGGATATCCCGGCCGCCAACACGATTTTCGTCAACCGGGCCGACCGGTTCGGGCTGGCCCAGATTTACCAGCTTCGGGGAAGGGTGGGCCGGTCCGACGAACAGGCCTATGCCTACCTGTTTATCCCAAGAGACAGTGCCCTTAGCCGGGATGCCCGGAAGCGGCTCAAGGTGCTGATGGAGCACAGCGATCTCGGTTCCGGATTCCAGATTGCCTTGAGCGATCTTCAGATCCGCGGCGGCGGTTCGGTGCTGGGCGTGTCCCAGTCCGGGCACATCGCCGCCGTCGGGTATGACATGTTTCTGCAACTGATGGAAAACACCGTGGCGGAATTGAAAGGGGAGCCGGTCGCCGAAGCCGTCAACCCGGAAATCAACATCCCGCTGTCGGCTTATATCAGCGACGAATATATTCCGGATATTGACCAGCGGATGTCGATTTACCGGCGCCTGGCCAGGTCCCGGACAGCCGCTGATATCACCGAGGTCAAGGAGGAATTGATCGACCGGTACGGGAAACTGCCGGCGGAAACGGAAAATCTGCTGCTGAAAATCCTGCTCAAGGTTTTTGCCGTCAGCGCGAACGTCAGAAAACTGGACCTGACCGATACCCATCTGTGCCTGCAATTCGGGCCGGATCGACTCGAAGAACAGCAGAACGCCGAAGCGGTGCTTGCACAAAAGAAACTCCTCTTTGAGACGGTTTCCGGCCAGACCGTCCGGGTTGCGCTGTCGGAGAAGAGACCCCGCCAGGGGATCGTCTTTGCCAGAAATTTATTGAAAGACATAACTCTTCGTGTTAACAATAAATAATTTAGCACATGAAACCGGTGACGGGGAAAATCGGCCGGGTTCTTTGAATGGCAAAATACCTGTTTGAGGCTATTTCAGACAAAACGATTCGGGAAAGAAGGCCCATGACCATCAGGACTCCGCGGCACCAGACAGGCCTGGCCTGCCTGATTTTTTTTCTGGTGGTGGTCGGGTGCGGCAGTAGTCGTGATATACCGGATGACTATCTGCTGCGTATCGGCAATAATGAGGTAACCGTCCGGGATTATCTGGATGCCCTGGAGGTCATGAAAGCGTCCTATCCTTATGAAGCGCTGCAGAACAATCAAGTCATCACGACGTTGAAGGCCCGTCTACTGAAACAGTTGACTGAAGAACTGATTTTAAGCCGGCGGGCGAAAGAACTTGACCTGACGGTGACGCCGGATGAACTGGAAAAAGCATTCAATGAGATCAGGAAGGATTACCCGGAAGGCGCTTTTGAAACCACACTCCTGGAAAAAGCGATCCCTCTTCAGGCCTGGAAAAAACGGGTGGAAATGAGGCTGCTGACCGAAAAAGTGATCGACAAGGAACTGGTCGCCGGAATCAAATTAACCCCGGAGGAAGTCAGCCAGGCCTACCGGGGTTTCCGCGGAGGCGGGCGGGTAGCCCCGGTCGCTGACGGGGAGGCGCCCGACGCTACTTTTGTGAGATATCTGCGACGGGAAAAGGCGCAGGAGCAATATCCGCAATGGCTGGATACGTTACAGCAAAAATATACCATTGAATTCAACGAGGCGCGATGGAAATCAATTTTAGGATAAACGGCGGAACTCGGCGGGCGGTGTTGTTGACGATAGGTCTTGTGTTCGCGGCGATGGTGACGGTAGCTGCGCCGGCGGCGGCGGAAGTCGTCGTCGATCGGATCGCCGCCATTGTCAACAACGACATTATTCTGCAGTCAGAAGTAGATAAAGCCATGGCGCCTTATATTAAAAATATAAAAGAACGTGGACTTCCGGAACAGACGGAAGAGACGATGCTGAACCGTGCCCATGAGGACATCTTCAATAATTTAATCAGCGAAAAACTGGTCACCCAAAAAGCGGCTGAACTGGGAATCATTGCCGATGAGAAGGAGGTCAACGCGGCCCTGGAACAGATGAGAACGTCCAAACTCTATTCCGACGAAGCCTTTCAGTCTTTCTTGAAGGAATCCGGATATACCATGGATGAGTATCGTGATCAGATAAAAAGCCAGATACTTAAAACTAAATTATTGAGACTTGAGATTAAGTCAAAAACCGTCGTTACCCCCGAAGAGGTGGAAACGTATTTTCAAAACAGCCGGGATGAATTTACGGCCGGGACCCAGTATCATTTACGGCATATCATCATGCAAGCGCCCAAGGGGGCCAACCCCGAAGATAAAGCGGCCGTACGGGAAAAAATGGAAGAGGTTCATCGAAAAATAGAAGAGGGCGCGCCTTTTGAGTCCATGGCGGAACAATATTCCCAGTCTTCTTTTGCCAGTTCCGGAGGTGATATCGGCACGTTTGCCGAAAATGATCTTGCCGCCGACCTCAAGGAAACCATTATCCGCACGGGTGAAGGCAAAATAACCCCGGTTATGGAAACGGATGTGGGGTATCAGATTTTTTACGTGCAGTCCATTATTAAAAATGACGGCAGCCTCAACAATGAGGTAGCCGAAAAAATTCACGAAAAACTTTATAATGAAAAACTGGACGAAAAATTCAGCGCCTGGATCAAGGAACTACGCGATTCGGCCGATATTAAATCCTTTGAATAGCGAAGACTGAATGAGTGACCCTTCCGACGATAATGATCCGGCAGGCGCTGGAAAGACAGGACGCATGACCCTGACTGACGAGGAAATATCCCTTTCGTTTGGCCAGCATCTGCAGGAATGCCGAAAGACACGGAATCTGCAATTGGAGGCCATTGCCCATGAACTGAAAATCGGCGAGTCCGTTCTTCGCGCCATTGAAGCCGAGAATTTATCGAAACTGCCGCCCCCGGTCTTTGCCAAGGGATTTCTCCGCGGATTTGCGAGAATGGTCGGTGCCGATGAAAACAGGGTTATTGATGGTTACCTCCGGCGGATAGACCCGTCAGGAAAGTCCTCGTCCCGTAATATCGACAACCCTTTTCCCGGAAAGGACTTCCCGCTGGTCCGGATGACGCTGCTGGCGGTAGTGACGCTCGTTCTGGCCTGCCTGATATTTTACGGTTTTTCCGGGCAAAACGAGTCCCCCATCCAAAATCCGGTGACAAATCCTTCTGACACCCCAGCCCCGGCTGCCGAAGATGAATATGCCGACATACCGGAAGGGGAAGATGAACAGGAAGAGGCGGTGTCTCTCGCTCCAGCAGAAAAAGCGCCGGAAGCCATCCATTTGTCCGTGGTGACCATGGCGGAAACCTGGATAAAAATCATTATCGACAATGGAAAGACCGATGAGTATCTGCTCCGGCCGGGAGACAATCTGGAACTGGACGCCGCCAGAGGATATAATCTGCTGATCGGCAACGCCGCCGGCGTAAAACTATTCGCCAATACGGTTCCTGTTGATGTGCCCGGCGGAAAAGGCAAGGTCGTGAATATCCAGATCCCTTGATTCCGGGCAGGTTTTCCCCGGCTGATGAACGACGGGATCGCCGGCCTGTCGCAGTATTGTATTCATTCGGAAATAAGTCTATGTCGCTGGTTTCATCCTCCATTATCCTCCGACGCCTGGATTATTCCGAGTATGATTACATTCTGGATATTCTGACCCGGGATTTTGGAAAATTAACCGTTATTGCCAAAAACGCCAAAAAAAGCAAAAAGCGATTCGCCGGCGTCCTGGAACTGTTCGCCTGTATGGAAGCTGTTTTCGCGGTCTCAAAATCCGGAAGGGGAATGCCGCTGCTGAAGGAATCGCTTTTAACCCATCCGTTTGCCGGTATCCGTTGTGACGCGGAAAAAGTCGCGTATGCCAGTTACTGGTCGGAAATGATCAACCGCTGGGTCGTGCAGGGCGGGGTACAGTCGAATCTCTTCCCTCTGTTTTTCCATGCCCTGACCCTGCTGGATGCGGACCAGGCTTCCAATGAAGCCATCAGTCTGTTATTTCAGATCCGTTTCATGACACTGGCGGGAATGTCGCCCGAACTGTCCTGCTGCCGGGTCTGCCGCAAGCCGCTCGATGATATTGCCGGGACACGGATCCTGTTTGACGCTCCCACGGGCGGTCTGATATGTGACGCCTGTGCCCGGACGACTCGCGTGTCGGGGCCGGCAGCTATTTCAAAAAGCGCCGTCAAACAACTGCTGTGGCTGAAGGAAGGAAATCCGCGGAAGGCGGAAAGGATACAATTAACCGAGGCCGCCAAGCGGGAAGGGCTGGAAGCCATGGAGATGTTTGTCCCCTTCCACCTGGCAACGGAAATCAGGAGCCTGAAAATACTGCGCTGCATCAGAGAGTGGAGACAGAACAACAATGCCCGAAAACATCACACGCTTTCTTGAAAAATCCCCGCTGACGGCATCGGCGCCCTGCCGGGTGGATATGGGCGGAACGCTTGATATCAAAACGATCTATCTGCCCATGGGCCATCTGTCTCCGGCCACTTTCAATCTGGCCATTGACCTGCGGACGGAAGTCACGCTGCGGCCCCACACGGCCGGCGTCGTCAAGGTGTCTTCCCGGGGATTCGACAGCGTGGAATTCCCGGCGGCGGACGCGCCTTACGACCACCCCCTTGGTCTGATGTTTGCCATTGCCGCCCATTATAATGCCGCCGGACTGCATCTGGATATCCGTTCCGCGTCTCCTCCCAAAAGCGCTCTGGGCGGATCATCCGCCGCCGCGGTTGCCCTGGTCTGCGCCCTTGAATCCATTAATTCCGGTAAAAAGGAGGTGTCCCGGAAAGAAATCGCCCTGACCGCCCATGCCATCGAAGAGGGCGCCGCCCGGATCCCCTGTGGACTGCAGGATCAGCTGGCGGCGGTTTATGGCGGAGCCAATGCCTGGTTCTGGCGGTCGTTTGACGGACGCTCTGATTTCAGGCGGTCGATTATCATGGACGAAGCGCGATGCCTGGATTTCAATCAATGCTTCCTGGTCGCCTATTGCGGGGTTCAACACGAGTCCAGCAACATCAACGGCCGCTGGATGAGTCATTTTGTCCGGGCGGAAAACCGGGCCCTGTGGAGAAAAATTATTCATTACGCCGGTTCTTTTATTGAAGCGCTTTCGACCGGGCAGTTGGATGAGGCGATTCTGTCCATGAACCGGGAAAGTGACTTGAGAAAACAGATGACACCGGATGTGTTTGATGATATGGGAGATAGGCTGGTTTTAAGCGCCAGAGAGACGGAGTGCGGCGCCAGGTTTACCGGTGCCGGCGGCGGCGGCTGCGTCTGGGCCCTGGGTGATCCGGATAATATCTCACGATTAAAAGGAAAATGGGAAGCGATCCTGCGGGCCAGAGAAGACGCCCTGTTGCTGAACACGCGAATCGATACCCGGGGAGTAACCGCCCCCGACGGGATAATGTTAACCGATTAAATGAACATTTTTTGAGGATATGAATGAATTTTCAGAACATTATACTCACCCTGCAAAAATTCTGGATAGACCGGGGGTGCGTTCTGGCACAGCCTTATGACATGGAAGTCGGCGCCGGCACGTTTCATCCGGAAACGCTGCTCAGGGCCATCGGGCCGGAGCCCTGGCGGGTTGCCTATGTTCAGCCGTCCAGAAGACCGACCGACGGCCGTTATGGAGAAAATCCCAACCGGCTGCAGCACTACTACCAGTTTCAGGTGCTGCTCAAGCCGTCCCCGGCCGATGTCCAGAGCCTTTACATCAAGAGTCTCGGGGCCCTGGGAATCCGTCCGCAGGATCATGACATCCGTTTTGTCGAGGATGACTGGGAGTCCCCGACCCTGGGCGCGTCCGGCCTGGGCTGGGAGGTGTGGCTGGACGGAATGGAGGTCACCCAGTTCACTTATTTCCAGACGGCCGGCAGCATTGAACTGTCTCCCATTTCGGTGGAACTGACCTATGGCCTGGAGCGGATCGCCATGTACATGCAGCAGGTCGACAATGTTTACGACCTCCAGTGGACCGATGACGGCATCACCTATGGCGACCTGCATCACAAGCAGGAGGTGGAGCAGTCCGGGTATAATTTTGAACACGCCAGCGTGGACATCCTGCTGCAGTTGTTTGACCAGTACGAAACGGAAGCCTACCGGATCCTGGATCATTCTCTGGTGCTTCCGGCCTATGAGTACTGCCTGAAGTGTTCCCATACTTTCAATCTGCTGGACGCGCGGGGCGCCATCAGCGTCACGGAGCGGACCGGTTACATCAAACGCATCCGGGACATCGCCAGAAAATGCGCCCGGCAGTATCTGGACCAGAGAGAAAGCCTGGGGTTTCCCCTGCTGAACAGAAAAGGTGTTGTGACGACATGAAATCTGAGACTTTTTTATTTGAAATCGGAACCGAGGAGATACCGGCGGGATACATCGACCCCGCGCTTGATATGCTGTCTTCCCTGTGCCGGGAAAAATTAACCGCGGCCCGGATTGATCACGGCCAGGTTTCACTTTTTGGTACGCCCAGACGATTGACCGTTATGATTCGTGACGTGGCGGTGAAACAAACGGACGTTTCCGAAACGTTGACCGGTCCGCCGGTGAAAGCCGGCATCGACGCTTCCGGCAATTTCACGATACCGGCGCACAAGTTCGCCGAAAAAGCCGGTGTGCCCGTGACGGCGCTGAAAACGGTCAGTACCGATAAGGGAGAATATCTGGCGGCCCATCGTCTGGAGAAAGGCCGCAACACCCGGGACGTTTTAAAGGAAATCCTGCCGCAGATCCTGTCCGCCATGGTGTTTCCCAAAAACATGAAGTGGGGAAACCAGAAAGAACTGTTCGCGAGGCCGGTTCACTCCCTGCTGGCCCTGATGGGGAAAGGCCTGATCAAATTTTCCTGGGCGGGCGTCAACAGCGGCCGCTACAGTTCCGGCCATCCGTTCATGAGTTCCGGCAGGATTAAAATCGATCATCCGGATCAATACGCCGAAAAGCTGCTGCAAGACCATGTGGTGGCTGACCGGCAGGCCCGCAAAAACATCGTCCTCAATGAAATCAGCCGGATATCATCATCCCTGGGCGGACAGGTCCTGCCGGACAGCGACCTGGTCGACGTGGTCACCAACGTGGTCGAGTTCCCGGTGGCCGCATCCGGTCGTTTTGACAAGAAGTATCTGGCCCTTCCCCGTGAAGTTCTGGTTACCGCCATGCGGTCCCATCAGAAATATTTCGCCGTGGCCGACAGCCAGAATCGCCTGTTGCCGACCTTTATCGTGATCAACAACAACCAGGCATCGGACCTGACCCGGGTCACCAGGGGGCACGAGCGGGTCCTGCGGGCGCGCCTGGAAGATGCCATGTTCTTTTTTGAAAAAGACATGCGGACCCCCCTGACCGACCGGATCGACAGTCTGAAACGGGTTCTGTTTCAGGCCCGGCTGGGCTCTCTCCATGATAAGACGGAAAGGCTTAAGTCCCTAACGCAAGCCCTGACAGGAATGCTGATGATCACCGACGACGCCCTGCGGTCGGATCTTGGCCGGGCCGCCCAGCTTTGCAAGGCGGATCTGGTCACCCAGATGGTCATCGAATTTCCCAAACTTCAGGGAACCATGGGCCGGGTATACGCGCTGGCCGGGGGAGAGAATAAAATCGTTGCCCAGGCCATCGAGGAACATTATCAACCCGCTTTTTCAGGCGCGGCGCTTCCGGAATCCCCGTGCGGATCCCTGCTGGCCGTCGTCGATAAGGTCGATACCATCTGCGGCTGCTTCGCGGTCGGACTGATTCCCAGCGGCGCCTCCGATCCTTACGCGCTGCGGCGTCAGGGCATCGGCATGATTCAGATCCTCCTGAGCCGAAATATGCCGGTCTCCCTGAGCGAATTGATTACCGCCGCCATGCGTCCGTACGGCGCCGTGGAAGGCGCCCAGCCGTCGGAAGCCGCGGCCGAGGCCGTCATCGCTTTTCTTCGGGGCAGAATGTCTCAACTGCTTGTCGATGAAGGCGTTCCCCGGGATGTGGTCAATGCCGTACTGAACGCCTCGGCGGATCGTATCCCCGACGTCTGGAACAGGGCCAGAGCGCTTTTTGCCATGAAATCCAGTCCGGATTTCGAACCGCTGGCCGTCGCTTTCAAACGGGTTGCCAATATTATCAAGAAAACGGACGTGAAGCATGTCGGTCCGGTCAAGGAAGCCCTTTTCCAGCACGAAAGCGAGACCCGGTTGTATACCGCCTGCCGGGATACGGCCGGCAAGGTGTCAAGTCTGCTGTCCCAGGGACTTTACGATCAGGCCCTGCTGGAAATGGCGGCGGTAAGGCCGCCGGTCGATCGATTCTTTGATGATGTTCTGGTCATGGCTGAAGATCCCGGTCTGCGAAACAACCGGCTGGCGCTGCTGCTGCAGGTCGCCGGATTGTTCTCCGGTTTCGCGGATTTTTCGGTTATCGCCACGGACGTAAAAGACAAATAACTGGAAAAAGGAGGGGAAAATGCCGTTTGATCCCGAAAAAGACAAGGTTCTGGAAAAATGGGAATGTGAGGAAACCGGTTTGGTGGTTTCTATCAATCAGTATGCCAACGGGCAGCCCAAGGTGCAGATCGGCCCGCGGATGCTCAAGAAAAAGGACGGCAGCGACCGCGCTCCCGCCAAGGCCGGTCGATTGACCATGGAAGATATCCTCTGGCTTTATGATATCATCGATGAGGTCAAGGACAAGCTGTCTTCGCTGGCGGAACCGGAATAACAAGGAACGCTGATGGATGACGGCGTAAAAGATCCGGCCGACATCAAAAATCGCATCCAGGCCCTCCGCGAAGCCCTGCGCCATCATAATTATCGGTATTACGTTCAAGACGATCCGGAAATTTCCGACGCGGCCTATGACCGGATGTTCAGGGAGCTGCAGGAGCTTGAGACCGCCCATCCGGAGTTTGCCTCGGCCGATTCTCCGACCAGCCGGGTAGGCGCGCCTCCTGACGCGGCGCTGAAGACCGTCCGCCGTTCCGTGCCCATGCTCAGCATTAACAATGCGTTCACGGATGCGGACATTTATGATTTTGACAAACGCGTCAGGAAACATCTCCGCTCCGATGATCCCATCCGCTATACCATGGAGCTGAAGCTGGACGGCATCGCCGTCGAACTGGTCTACCAGGACGGTATGCTGATTCAAGGCACAACCCGGGGAGACGGGGTCACGGGTGAGGTCATCACGGCCAATCTTAAAACCATCAAAACGATTCCCGGCCTCCTGCGCCGTCAAGACAATTCGTTCCCGCCGCAGCGTCTAGAGGTCAGGGGAGAGGTTATCATGACCCGGGACGGCTTCTCCCGGCTGAACGACGACCGCCTCCGTAACAACGATCCTCCTTTTGCCAACGCCCGTAATGCCGCGGCGGGATCGCTCCGCCAACTGGATCCGGCCGTGACCGCAGCCCGCCCCCTGATGATGTTCGCCTACGGTATCGGTGATTTTTCCGGGATTGATCATTATGCCAGCCACTACGATCTTCTGTGCATGCTGGCCGACCTGGGTTTCACGATAAATGAATACACCCGCCCCGGAGTCACGATCAATGACGTCATCGATATATTCAGGCACACGGAGACGATTCGCGAATCCCTGCCCTATGATATTGACGGCATGGTCATCAAGGTCGACAGCCTGGAACAGCAGCGACTGCTCGGCGCTACTTCACGCAGTCCGCGCTGGGTGATCGCCTACAAGTTCGCGGCCGTCCAGGAAACCACCACCGTTGAATCCATTGAAATCCAGGTCGGACGGACCGGGACCATGACTCCCGTGGCCAATCTCCGGCCGGTGAGAATCGGCGGGGTCATGGTTTCCCGGGCAACGCTCCATAATGAAGACGAAATCAGCCGGAAAGACATCCGCGTAGGCGATACCGTTCTGGTGCAGCGTGCCGGTGACGTAATACCGGAAATCGTAAAAGTGATCACCGCCGGCAGAACCGGCCGTGAGACGATATTCCGGATGAGAGACACCTGCCCGGCCTGCGGTTCCCGGGCGATCCGGATCCAGGGAGAAGCGGCGACGCGCTGCGTGAATCCCTTCTGCCCGGCTCAGATCAAGGAACGGATCAAACATTTTTCTTCCAAGGGCGCCTTTGATATAGACGGTTTCGGCGACAAACTGGTGGAGCAGCTGGTGGACAGGGACATCGTCCGGTCCTTTGCGGATATTTTCCGCCTGGACCGGTCGGTCCTGATGAACCTGGATAGAATGGGGGAAAAATCGGCCGATAACATCATCGCCGCCATCGAAAAAAGCAAACAAATCGATTTTAACGCCTTTCTGTATTCCCTGGGCATCCGTCATGTCGGTGAACATGCCGCCCGGCTGCTGGCGGACGCGTTTAATGACGTGGAACAGCTTATGGCCGCCGGTACGGATCAACTGGATGAGGCCTTGAGAAGAACGGAAAAATCAGCCGGGAAAAAAGAGGAACGCCTGGTGGTTTCAGACAGTGTCAAACGGTTTTTTGAAGATCCGCACAATCAGGAACTGGTCCGCCAGCTCATCGACAGCGGTGTCAGCATCAGCTACCGTCGTTCCCTCACCAGCCGGGAGAACCGCGACGTCAGCGGTAAAACGTTTGTTTTCACCGGAACGCTGAAAAACTTCAGCCGGGATGAAGCCCGTGCCCTGGTGGAACAGGCCGGCGGACGGATTTCCGGTTCGGTCAGTTCACGAACCGATTACGTGGTGGCCGGCGCCGATCCGGGCTCCAAGCTTGAGAAAGCGGAGACACTCGGTGTTCCGATCATGGATGAGGAGACGTTTGCAAGAATAATCCGATCGGGTACCGGCGAGGCGCCGTTTCCGGGAGGTGATCCGCAATGAACGAAAAAATTCGCGTCCATGTCATTATTTCCGGTCGCGTTCAGGGAGTATGTTTCCGCATGGAAACCAAGAGAGAAGCCGATTCCTGCGGTGTATCCGGCTGGGTCAGAAACCTGCCGGACGGCAACGTCGAGGCCGTTCTGGAAGGAGAGCGATCTCTGGTGGAAGCGGTTGTCGCCTGGTGCCGGCAGGGGCCTCCCGCGTCCCGAGTCAGCAGGGTAATCGTTACGGAACAACCGGCCGGCGGCGATCAGCAGGGTTTTCGAATCGTTCGATAAGCGGAAGAGGGGGGGGGGCATAAAAAAAACAGGCGGCGGTTGATTACGCTCATGATAGCGATCAACCGCCGCCGGCTTGTTTAAAAAAACGTCAGGGATATTACACGGCGTCCTGCAGCGCTTTACCGGCCTTGAACTTGACGACGTTGCGCGCTTTGATTTTAATCGTTTCGCCGGTTTGAGGATTGCGACCCTTGCGGGCTTTGCGCTGAACTTTAGAGAAGGTGCCGAATCCGACCAGTGTCACCTTGCCGTCCTTCTTTTTCAGCGTTTTGGCAACCGAAGCCATCAATGAATTTAAAGCCGCGCCGGCGGCAACTTTGGAAATGCCGGCATCTTTTGCCATCGCGTCGATCAATTCGGATTTTGTCATTACTTTCCCCCATTGTTTTTTGTTAATAACAGTTCGTCTCAAACCCTCTTCATTGCGACATTTGCACAGGTCAATCGTTGATGTCAATAGATTTCTCAATGCCTGGCGTTTTTTTAAACCGGCAATCCGGCGCCGGTTCTGGCCTGGCGGGCGGCCTACCGGGAGGATCAGAGCAACGCCTCTGTAAATTTCTCCGCGTCAAAGGGCTGAAGGTCGCTGACCTGCTCACCGATACCGATAAACCGCAAGGGAACATGAAAGGTGCGGCAAAGATTTACCGCTATCCCGCCTTTGGCGGTACCGTCAAGTTTGGTTAAGGCGATGCCGGTGACGTCGGCCGCCCGGATGAACATCTCCGCCTGGGACAAGGCGTTCTGCCCGGTCGTGGCGTCAAGCACCAGCAGCACTTCGTGGGGCGCGTCCGGCATTTTTTTGGTTATCGTCCGTTTTATTTTTTTTAACTCTTCCATCAGATTGGTCTTGGTGTGCAAGCGGCCGGCCGTGTCAATCAGCACGATATCGACACCTCTTGCCTGGGCGGCTTCCAGCCCGTCAAAAACAACCGCGGCCGGATCGGAATTTTCCCGGTGTTTGACAAAATCCGCTCCCGTGCGCTGCGCCCAGATTTCCAGCTGTTCTATCGCCGCGGCCCGGAACGTATCTCCCGCCACCAGCATCACCTTTTTCCCGGATTGAATGTATTGAGCGGCAAGTTTTCCGATGGTTGTCGTTTTGCCGACGCCGTTGACGCCGACCACCAGTATGATCCACGGCCTGAAATTCATTTCCGAAGACACGGGCGGATGGTCATTGTCCATTAGGTAGGAGCGCAGAATATCCTTCAGACTGTTTTTTAAATCATCGCTACTGGAAATCTTCAGGCCGGACAGCTGTTCAATAATTTCCATGGCTGTCTTAACGCCGATGTCGGCCGTGATCAGCCGTTCTTCCAGATTATCCAGCGTGTCCGGAGAAACCGGTTTTCCGGATTTAAAAAGCTGGTCGATGTCCGTGGTCAGGATTTGTCGTGTTTTGGACAGCCCTTTTCTTAATCGCTGGTAAAAACCGCTGGAAGAGGGCGCCCGGCTGTCTTTTTCCTGATCATCATCGTGGGACGAAACGGAAGCGCTCTCCGCCGGTGGAGACGGTGGATTTTCCTGTACGATGATGTCGGATCCTTCCTCAGGCGCCGCTGTCGTGCTGCCGGAAGACGGATCATCCCCGGCCTTATTGTCCGCGGACGGCGAGGATTTTTTTTTGAAAAAACTAAATGCCATTTTTTAGAGATACCCTCGATAAGGATGATATTAGTTCAACATCGCCTGTTGATGTTTTTGTCCGTTTCCGTTGGAAAGACTGACCGATACGATTTTGGAAATCCCTTTTTTCTCCATGGTAACACCAAGCAGCTGGTCGGCAAACTCCATGGTCTTCTTGTTGTGGGTAATCATAATGATCTGGGATTTTTCCCCGATAATTTTCAGCAGTTCGTTAAACCGGTAAACATTGGCCTCGTCCAGCGGCGCGTCAATTTCATCCATCAGGCAGAAAGAGGTCGGTTTTAACAGAAATATTGAAAAAATAAAAGCGATGGCCGACAAGGCTTTTTCTCCGCCGGAAAGAAGGGAAAGACGGGTCAGTTTCTTCCCGGGAAGATGGATCATCAATTCCACACCGCTTTCCAGGGGCTGGTTGGGATCAGCCAGCACCAGTTCCGCTGTTCCGCCATCAAACAGACGGGGGAACACCTCGTTCATTTTCTGATTGATGGCGTTGAAGGTGTCAAGAAAAAGCTGCTGGGAAACACGGTTGATCTTTTTAATCACCTGGTGGAGATCTTCGATGGCCGCGACCAAATCATCATGCTGGCTGGTAAGAAATTCGAGACGGTTTTTATGCTCTTCATACTCAGTGATGGCGCCGAGGTTGACGTCTCCGATGCGGGCCAGCTTTTCCCGGAGGGTGGTCAGTTCGTTTTCCATGTCCGGAATGGTTTTGTCCGTTTCAGACAATCGCTGTTCATATTCCTGGCGAATGGTCGCAAACGCGGCATGATAAAGGTCTTCCAGTTTATGAACCAGACCTTCCTGTTTAACGGCGCGGTCCAACTGCTCTCTATCCAGAAACCGGATATTTTCGGCATTTTTTTCCCGCTGACTGCGTATGTCGGCAAATTTACGGTCGGTCTCGGAAATGCGTTCGGAAATAGTCGTGTACATGGATTCATGCTCGGATAACTTTCCTTCCAGGCTTTCCAGATTTCCGTAGCCCGCGGCCAGCTGTTGTTCGCATTGCCCGATGGATGCCGTGACGGTTTCCATTTTCGCCTGTTTGGAAGCGATTTCGGAGGCAATCTGATCCCGCCGCTGGACGGCTTCCACCTGAAATGACCGGAGCCGTTCCATGGTTTTCCGGTTGCTTTCCAGTTCGGCCTGTGAGGCCGATAATTTCAGGCGCAGCTCCATGGTCGCCTGATTGAACTCTTCATATTGCGTCGCCGCGCGGTTGACCGCTTCATGGGACTGCTTGATCAGGGTTTCCGTTTCCTGCATCTGCTGCTGAATCGAGGCAAGGGTCTGCCGGACCTTGTTGATCTCGTCATCCAGATCGCTTTCTTCTCCGTCCAGGTGCTGTTCTTCCAGTTCCAGGATCTCCAGCCGCTGGACGGCGGCATCCAGATCCGTCGATATCCGGTAACTCTCCTTTTCCAGTTCCATCTGCCGGGCAACGGCCTGGTTCCGGCTGTTTTTCAGTTGCTGGAGATCCTCTTCCAGTTCCCGGACATCTTTTTCAATGGCGGACTGGGTCTGTCGGGCCTGGTCCAGCTTCATGGCCAGGTCTTCGATCTGCCGGGCCAGATCCTTTATTTCCTGCTTTTTGGACAGGATACCGTCCATCCTGTCTTTACTGCCGCCGACAATAATTCCCAGGGGAGAGACCAGGTCGCCTTCACGCGTGACGACGGTTTTCCGGGTCGATCCGTTGGGCTGATGCCAGAGCTTCAGCGCTTCATGGAGGTCCGGAGTGACAAATACCCGGCCGATAAGGGTGGTGATGAGGGGCTTATATTCCTGGCTGACGGTGATATGATTAATCAGAAGGTCGGGTGAGGTTGACGATACCGGTTCCGGCGCGGCTCCCGTCAACTCATTAAATTCGGCAACCGGGATAAAACCGCTTCTTCCGGAATGGTTGGCTTTCAAACCATCAATCCACTGTACGCCGGTCTGCTGGCTGTCCACCAGAATATATTGGAGGGATTCCCCCAGGGCGGCTTCAGTCGCGGTTTCAAAACCCGGTTCCGGCTTGACGATATCGGCGATGACACCCATAACGGGGGAACAGCCGTCGGCTGTCTTTTCATCGGCCGCCTGCTGCAAGATACTTTTTACGCCGTCCTTGTACCATTCAAAATTTTCGTCAAGCTTCTTGATTTCCGTATATTTGGACCGTATCCGGTTTTTCTCCATGTCGGTGGACTGCACCAGCTTGACCTGGTTGGACAGGGCTTTATGCTTTTCATCCAGTCGGTTTCCCGTTACGGATATCTGTTCGTTCATTTCAGCGATCTGCTGAACAACGGTTTCGATTTCCGTCTTTATCCTTTCCTGATCATGTTTTAACCGGGTGGTATTTCTGGCCGCGGTAATTCTGTCCGTGCGGATTTCCTGCTTGCGTTTTAAAAGCGACTCCTTGCTTTCGGAGACATGCTGACAAATATTATGGTACTTGGCCTCATCAGCCGTCAGCCGCATCAGATCGCTTTTCCGGGTTTCCAGGATCTTTTTTAGGGCTGTCACTTCCTGGAGAATCTGCTGGGAAGCCTCCTGCCTTTCCTCCAAAGCCGCCCTGATCTGCTGATTGCTTTCCCGGACGCGGGCATCGGCCGCCTCAACTTCCGCGATCTCCGACGTCATCCGGGCGTTTTTCTCGCTGATGATCTTCTCTTCTTCCTTCAGCCTGAAGGTATCCGTTTCTATGCGGTCCCGATCCTGCCGGAAATAATCCAGATCCTTTTCGGCCTTGTCGATGGTTCGCTGACACTCATATCTCTTTTCTTTCAGGTCGGCGATTTCCCTGTCTTTGATGTCTTTTTCATGTTTGATGGCCTCGATCGCGGCATCCAGTTTTCCTATCTCCGCCGCGTGCGTGTTGTCGATATCCCGCAGCGACTGAAGCAGGGCGTCGGTTTCGGATATTTTCCGGCCATATTCGTTATAGGCATTGAGGGAAATGAGAATGTCCAGGACTTTGATGGCTTCCCGGTAGTCTTTGTATCGTTGAGCGGTTTTGGCCTGACGGTTCAGACTGTTCATCCGCTGCTGAACCTCTGCCATAATGTCCTTGACGCGAAGCAGGTCCTGGTCGGTTGCTTTGATTTTCCGGAGCGTTTCCTCTTTCCGGGTTTTGTAACGGGTAACCCCGGCCGCCTCTTCAATAAACGTGCGGCGTTCTTCCGGCGTGGCCTCGGTAATGGCCCCGATATTTCCCTGCTGAATAATTGAATAGGAGCGGGCGCCCATGCCGCTTCCCATGAAAATGTTATAAATGTCCTTCAACCGGCAGGGTTGTCTGTTGATGAAATAGGCGCGCTCCCCGGAGCGGTACATCCGCCTTGTAATCATAATTTCCGACAGGTGTTTTAATTCTTCAGGAGCCGAGCCATTATCATTGACCAGCGTCAGGGAAACTTCAGCCATATTGACCGGGGATTTTCCATCGCTTCCGGCAAAAATGACATCTTCCATGGATTTCCCGCGCAACTGAAGGGCGCTCTGCTCACCCATGACCCATTTCAAGGCGTCAATAATATTGCTTTTGCCACAACCATTCGGGCCGACAATCGAAAAAATACCGGGAGGGAAATGGATCACGGAACTTTCCGGAAATGATTTGAAGCCGCTCAATTCAAGTTGTTTAAGCCTCATGGTCAACTCCTCCTGCCGAACAAAAAAGGCAGATAACATCAGGTTTATAAAATCAGATAGATTTAAGAAGAATCTCTTGGATTATTTTCTGTGAATGATCTATCAGGTCGAATCCGGTTTGTAAAGAAAAAAACACAATAAGAAGTGGAAAATAATCGGCAAAGACACTATATATAGTATCTGGCTCATTTTACAGCCAAACCGGACCGGGCGAAGACAACCAGACATATAACGTCTGATAAGATATATTATGTAAACTTTTAGAATAAAATAAAAAGGAGACGGTATCGGCCTGAAAACAAATGGAATGGCATGGCCGGCTGGTCATGCCCTGTTGAGTCAAAAACAAAACTATTTTTTGAGAAGTTCTCTTATGGCGGGAACGATGTAAACCGATTCAAGGTTCATCTCTCTTAAGCACTCGGCCAGCGTGTCGATTTTTTCCCGAATCGTCAACCGCTTATCCATGATAAAAAACTGGTGGTCCCTTATTTTGCACAACCCGCTGGACACATGGATCCCGGCGTTACGGAAGTTATGCTCTTTGACCGTTATGCCGATTTTTTCCGCTGATTCTTTCAGGTTATGGTATAATTGATCAGGCTTCATATTAAAGTCTTCTTATCTGAATTCGTAGCGATTATGACCGGTTTTAGTTGAAAACTTTATTATTTGCACTATAATATAAAATACAAAAAGTTTAAACCAAAAATGCATGAGAGTCTGCTTAGAGTTAATAATCATATAATAACAGTAACTTGTAAATTTGGAGGAGTGTTATGAAGGATCCCGTTTTGGTCAGAGAAACCGGACAAGCCCGGACTGTAGTGAACAGTTTTATCCAGAGCGTATATAACTGGATGGCCATCGGTTTGGCCCTGACCGGTTTTATGTCCTATTATGTGGCCGGAATCATAGAGAACATGATTGTCTCCAACCCTGCCGCTCTTCAGTCCATCCAACCGGTCTTTTTCATCCTTATCATAGCGGAACTGGGCCTGGTCTTTTATCTTTCCGCCCGGATCCAGAAAATAGAGTCCGGTACAGCCACAGCACTCTTTATAATTTACGCCATTCTAAACGGCGTGACGCTGTCATTTATATTTATGGCTTACACGCTCTCTTCTATTGCCTCGACGTTTTTTATCTGCGCCGCGACGTTTGGCGCCTGCAGCGTTTATGGCATGGTCACCAAAAAAGACCTGACGGGCGTTGGACAGTTCATGTTCATGGGGTTGATTGGCATTATCATCGCTTCTCTTGTCAATATCTTCCTGAAAAGCGCCGGAATGTCCATGATCATCAGCTATATCGGCGTCTTTGTCTTTGTGGGCCTTACCGCTTACGACACCCAGAAGCTGAAAATCATGGCCCTGTCCCAGCCGGATGGACTGGACGCGGCCGTGGTTCGAAAAGGGGCCATCATGGGTGCCCTGTCCCTTTACCTTGATTTCATCAATATGTTTTTATTCCTGCTGCGAATTTTCGGAACCAGCAGGGACTAAAGCAAACAACTATATTTTACATAGTATTATCAGTAAAATAAAATAAAACCCCTGATCCAATGGGTCAGGGGTTTTATTGTTGTTATTATTTGTCTTCAACCGAACAGATCAAATGATAATGGTTTCCCCCATGGCCGGGATTGTTGTTTCTATTCCCATCCGCTGCAGTTCTTCCGAAAACGGCCGGGCCTGTTCCATCTCACCGTGAACAATAGCGGCTTTTTTAATATTCAGATTGGACTCCCGGATAAATCGCGTCAGTTCATGCTTGTCCGCATGCGCGCTGAAGCCGTCAATCTCGGTAACGTGGGCCTTCAGGGGATATTCTTTCCCGAAAATCTTCATAATCGGCGGGTCCGTCTTTTTACCTGACCGTTGGTACTTTTCACCTTCGACCAGTATCCGCCGCCCGAGGGTGTTTTCCGCCATATAGCCGACGATTAAAATGGTATTGGCCGGGTTATGAATCTTGTATCGCAGATGATGAAGGATGCGCCCGAATTCGCACATTCCCGACGCGGAAATAACAATATGAGGAATTTTTTCTTTCATCACTTCCATGGATTCTTCCACGGACTCCACAAAATGGACCATATCAAAGTCAAACGGGTTGTCCCCCCGCTTCAAAAAGGTTTCATGCGTTTCGCAGTCATACACCTCGGGGTGTTCGCTGAAAACCCGTGTCAGCTTACTGGCCAGGGGGCTGTCCACATATACGGCCACCGGCTTGACATCCCCCCTGTCATAAAGCGCGTGAACCGTGTAGAGAATCTCCTGGGTACGGCCGTAGGCAAACGCGGGGATAATGACGGTGCCGTTTCGATCAAGGGTTTCCGACAGCACCTGCTTCATTCTCCCGGGCAGGTCGGCGACCGACCCGTGCTCCCTGTCGCCATAAGTGCTTTCAATGATCAGTAAATCGATATCCCGGTCTTCGGGAGCAAAATCAAGATTCGGGTCCCGGATAATCGCCTTGCCGAATCGTCCCAGATCACCGGTAAAACAAATGGTTTTTCGAACGCCCTTGTCACGCAGTTTGATGATACTGACCGCCGATCCCAGAATATGGCCGGCTTCATAAAACGTCACCGTCATGTCTTTGCCGATGTCAACCGGTGTCCGGTAGGGGATGCCTTCAAAATGCTGCAACGCGCTGGCGGCGTCAGCCACGGTGTACAAGGGATCTGCCAGCGGCACGTATAGCCGGGCTGCCAGTGCGTTGATCTGTTCGGCGTCAAGTCGTGCGCCTTCCCGTTTCAGCAACCGGGTCGCGTCTTTGATTTCCTGGAACGATGCCTCCCTGCCCTGTTTTTTAAAGAAATTTGTACGGATGGCGTTTCTGACCGCCTTGTAGTTCAAATATTCCGCTTCCGACTCCTGGATATGGGCCGCGTCCGTCAGCATGTAATCGCAGACATCTTTTGTCGCGCGGGTACAAATGATGCGGCCATTGAATTTTTCTTTGACCATCATGGGGATTCTGCCGCAATGATCAATATGGGCGTGCGACAAGACGATATTGGTCAGGATGGCGGGGTCAAACGGCGCGGTCCGGTTTTTCCGCGAGGACTCGGATCTTCTTCCCTGGAAAAGGCCGCAGTCCAGCAGGACATTGTCATGATCGGTCTGCAATAAATGCATTGATCCGGTCACTTCCCGGGCCGCGCCGTGAAAGGTAATTTTCATCACATCTCCTCTAATCGCCAATATGACGCCGGATGGCTTCGGCAATATCGATGACGGCCCTTCTGGCCTCCTCGGCGGTCGCCGCTTCCGCCATTACCCGGCACAGGGGTTGTGTTCCGGAATACCTGACCAGGACTCTTCCGGACTCACCAAGAGATGCTTCTACCGCGGCAATGGTTTTCCGCACGTCCTTGATAGTTCGCAAGTCCGGTTTTTCCCGTACAGGGACATTGACCAGTTCCTGGGGACAAACCGTCATGGTGGAGGCCAGCACGGACAGCGGTTTATGGGTCCCGGCCATGATATGGCAAATCATCAGGGCGGTCAGCAGGCCGTCTCCGGTTGTCTGGTGATCGGAAAGGATAATGTGTCCGGAATCCTCTCCGCCCAGGGCGGAACCCCGGGAAAGCATTGTTTCCAGGACATGGCGGTCACCCACATCGGTGGTGACATGGGCAATATCCATCTGCCGCAAGGCCCGGGTCAAACCGATATTGCTCATCACGGTACTGACCACGGTGTTGTTTCGAAGCCGGCCGTTTTCCTTCAGATACCCGGCGCAAATCGCCAGTATCCGGTCCCCGGACAGGATGTGTCCGTTTTCATCAACCGCGACTACCCTGTCCCCGTCCCCGTCAAAGGCAAATCCGGCGGCGGCCCGCTGTTCTATCACCTGCCGGCAAAGGTTGTCGGGGTGTTCTGAACCGCAGCCGTTATTGATATTCATCCCGTCCGGAGCCGCGGATAAGATGACGGCCCGGGTAAAAATTCTTTTGGCAATGCCGCCGACCGCGCCATTGGCGCAGTCAATCACCAGTTTGATCCCGTCTGGAAAAGGCGGCAAAGCGCCCTCCCCTGCCATGGATTTTTTTAAAAAATCGGCGTAGTGAATATCCGCGTCCTTTAACCGGTGAATTCTTCCGCAGGCAGGTTGACCGGGTGACGCTGAAGACTCCCGGCAGGACAGGATAAGCGTTTCAATCTCCGCTTCCTGGGGAACGGAAAGCTTATGACCTTCCCGGTTAAAAATTTTGATACCGTTATCCATAAACGGGTTGTGAGACGCTGACACCACAATGCCGGCATCGGCCCCCATTGAGACGGTCAGATAAGCGATCCCGGGTGTGGGAAAAACTCCGGCCAGATACACGTCCGCCTCCATGGCGCATAACCCCGCGCACAAACCGCTTTCCAGCATATCGCCTGATTGCCGGGTATCCTTGCCGATGACAACCGTAACCGGACCGGATTTGTCCGGTTTTTTAAAAAAAACGGCCATGGCCCTTCCCGCGGCCACGGCCATTTCCGCTGTCATGGGATACCGGTTGGCCTGTCCCCTGATCCCATCCGTGCCGAAAAGCCTTCCCATGGATTTTCTCTTTCCGGGATAAATGATTAATTTAACATCAGGTTGAATGAGGGCAGTACGTCGCCGATACGGTCAACGACAAAGTCCACAATTGATCGCAACCAGACGGTTCCGGCATTTACATCTGCCTGGGGCAATGATTTGATTGTCGCCAGATAACTGACGCTTTGCTCTTCCCGGGCGCGATTTACCCCCTCGAGGAAGGCGTTTTTGGTGCGCTCATCACCGCCTTCCGATTTAAACAGCAGCAGAAGCAGTTCGGTGATGATTTCTTTTTTGGCAAAAAGCTCCTGCTTCTGCTCGAGCAGAACGGATGGACGGTCGCTCCCGCGGTTAATCATGGCAATGGAAAAAGGCATCTTGTCGCATAACTCTTCAAAACGTTTGACGCGCTCTTCAACGCCCAGGCGGATTTTTTCCTTCAGACCGGACAGCAGCGCCTCGGGAAATGT
Source organism: Thermodesulfobacteriota bacterium (assembly GCA_040753795.1). Lineage (NCBI taxonomy): Bacteria > Pseudomonadati > Thermodesulfobacteriota > Thermodesulfobacteriota bacterium. The sequence continues at coordinate 57,679 of JBFMDX010000012.1, read as the reverse complement.
CCTGGAATGGACAAACTGCGACCGGACTTCTTCATACCAGCGGTTCAGCGCCACCAGGTTGGCGATATAATTAATGTTGTTGGCCACGATCCGGTTGATGTTGCCATACATGCCGGGGGTGTACTCCATGGAACCGCCCTGCAGCGTTTTTCCGATGATCAACTTACCCGTGCCGGATTCATCCTTGCGGCAAATCGATCCGGCTGCCGTGACGGACCCGAATCCCAGGCGAATGGGCCCCACCGCTCCGCCCTGCCCGCCAAGGAATATCGGCCTCTGCCGGAGCATAACGCCTCTGGGCACATCGCCGAAAAGAGACGGGGTTGCCTTGTCCTGGTTAGGCGAGTAATTAAAATGAACAAACGAACTCCCCACCTCGCTGTGATCTTTGCTGCCCGTACCCCCGGCCAGAAGGCAGTCACAGAAATTGATCATGCTTCCCAGCGTCGCGTAAGGGAAAAGGATGGTCTGCTTCAGCCCGACCGTATGGGCCAGACTGCTGCCTTCTTCCATGATGGTCCCTTCCCGGACATGGGCGTTGGACCCGGCCCTGGCGCCTTCCAGAAAAACGGCGTTGTAAAAAAATCCGGAGCCAAGATAGGCTTTCGGACCGATCTGGCAGTCTTCGATGGTCGCCGGGCCTTCTCTGCCGATGGTGACGTTACGGCCGATAAAGGTGGACGTTCCGTAAATTTTACAGCCGGCGTGAATCGTTACCCCGTCCCCTGAAATACGGTCACTGGAAACATCATCTCCGATTTCAACACTATCCGGGGAAGGGATGGAAACGCCTTTGGCCAGTAAGCGATCAATTTTTACAGAACGATCCTTCATACCGTCTCCCCATGAATTTATGAATCCTTTTTATTCTAATGAAGAATGGAAGATTTATCAATATATCAATCAGCATGCTTTTTCATCAACAGGAAGGATCAGTCTTTCAATCACCATATGGGGGAGTTTTAAAAATAAAACGGAAAGGTGGTGATATAAACAGGAGCCTTGCATAACGGTAAGGCTATGGCAACGGAGCCGGCATCAAACGAAAGTATCTGTCTATGACGGTGTAACGTCCAGATCAAAAAGGTAATAAACGGAGGTAAGGTTATCGTCGATTTCCACGTTGAACAGTTGAGCGAGGGAATTTAAAATGATGATGGCATTTTTGTCCGCGTCTTTTTCGGCGACACTTCCGATGCGGGCTAAAATCCCCTTGTTGACCTTTTGAACATTTTCGTAATGCTCATCAAGTTTTTTCATATCCAGGTCCGGGGTCAGGCCCTGTTTGTAGACAAAATACTGACGAAGCAGATACATGGAAGCGGATCGCACCATGGTTTCCTGTATGGTCGAAAAAGGAAGGTGAAAACGGGCCATGGGTTTAAACAGGTTCATGATGGGACAATTACTGGTCGCCATGATGATGCCCATGATGGAGAAAAGCCCCTCCTGAACGGAAGTCTGTTTCTGATAAGTGCGCTCCGGCGTTTTGCAGCAGACCAGGCAGGTGTCATAGGAAAAAGCGCTTTTAAATTCCTCAACCAGTTCGGCCATGTTCAGCGCGATCGGGCAATAAGCGGTATCTTCCAGCGTCAGCGGGCAGCATTCGCATTGTTCGTTATTCAGTGCCGCCCAGGCGGGAAAGTCCTTGGGCTGGGGATGGATAATGGAAATAGTCCGGGCATCAAGTTCGATTTGAAAGACCTTGCGGCTCTGATCATTAAAGCTGAATTCGTACTCGATGCGATAGGGGGTTAAATCCGTTCCCATGCTTCCATTCCGTTTTTAATTCGTAGATTTGGTCGGGACGGCAAGATTTGAACTTGCGACCCCAGCGTCCCGAACGCTGTGCTCTACCAGACTGAGCCACGTCCCGACATTACGACTTTGTGTATTTTTAGTTTACGCCACAAGGGTTGTCAATGGAAAACATCAGGGACTTTGTACTTTATCCAAACGGATTGGTGGTGACGATGGTATTCCCTCTGCCGGCGCCCACGGACACGATTTGAACCGGCACACCGACCATTTCTTCAATATAATTAAGGTAGATGATGGCGTTCTCCGGCAGTTCGTCCAGTGACCGGGCCTGGGAAATATCCTCGGACCATCCGGCCATGGTTTCATAAACCGGTCGGCATTCGGCCAGGACGTTCAGGTCGGCCGGGAAATCATTGAGCTTGACTCCCTTGTACTGGTACCCCACGCATACGTCGATCGTCTTCAAGCCGGTTAAAATATCCAGTTTGGTGACCGCCAGGCCGGTCAGGCCATTGAGCAAGGCGGCATTCTTCAGCATGACCACATCCAGCCAGCCGCAGCGGCGTTTTCTGCCGGTGGTGGCGCCGAACTCGCTCCCTTTTTTTTGCAGGTATTCACCCGTTTCATCAAACAACTCCGTGGGGAACGGCCCTTCCCCCACCCTTGTGGTATATGCCTTCACTATCCCGAGAACACCGGTTATGCCGGTAGGGCCGATGCCGGTCCCGCAGCAGGCGTTCCCGGCGACCGTGTTGGAGGAAGTGACAAACGGATATGTCCCGTGATCGACATCAAGGTATGTGCCCTGGGCGCCTTCAAAAAGAACGTGCTTTCTGTCGGCATTGGCGTCCGCGATCATCTTGGAAACGTTGGCCACATAAGGCGTCAGTGTTTCGGCGTAGCCGGAATACTCCTCGATGACGGCTTCCATATCCAGGGGCGGCAGGCCGAACATTTTATCCAGATAGATATTTTTCTCTTCTACCCGCTGAATGATTCTTTCCCGCCATCCGCCGGTGGTCAGCATGTCCACGAAGCGGAGCCCTACCCTTCCCACCTTGTCTTCATAACAGGGGCCGATGCCGCGGCCGGTAGTACCGATCCGCTGGCTTTTCTCGCGGGCGGCATCGATGGTCTTGTGATAGGGCATGATAATATGGGCGTTCCGGCTGATAAAAAAATTGTCCGGGGAAATGGTAATGCCCCTGCTTCTCAATCCGTCGATCTCTTTTGTCAGGACCGCCGGATCGACCACCACGCCGTTTCCGATCAGGCATTTCTTTCCCTGAAGAATGCCGGAGGGGATCAGATGACTGATAAATTCCTGGCCATCCACCACCAGCGTGTGCCCGGCGTTATTGCCTCCCTGGAACCTCACCACCAGATCGGCATGGGCCGCCAGCATATCCACGACTTTGCCTTTGCCTTCATCCCCCCACTGCGTCCCCAGAACTACGATATTCGCCACGTCAGACTCTCCCGCTTCCCATTCATGATTATCGCCTGGCACTGAAAAAAGACTGTATCAGTTGACGGCACGTTGCTTCGCAAACACCTGAAACAATTTCAGGGTGATGATTCAACCGGTTGTTCTCCGCAAAGTTATATAATGATCCGGCCGCTCCCCACCTGGGGTCTGCGGCGCCGAACACGACTGTTTTTATCCTGGCGTGAATGATCGCGCCCATGCACATCAAACAGGGTTCGATGGTAACATAGAGCGTGGTGTTTAACAAACGGTAATTTTCCATCCTGCGGGCGCCTTCGCGCAAAACCATAATTTCGGCATGGGCCGTGGGATCACACCGGGAAATCGGCTGATTGAAGGCGGTCGCGAGAACCTCTCCGTCTTCCGACACCAGAACGGCGCCCACCGGAACCTCGCCCCGGTCCCGGGCGTTTTCGGCCTGGCCGATGGCCATCCTCATAAACTTCTCATGATCCGATATGGGAAAAACCATTGTCCGTCACCAGCCAGTCAGGGTATTATTAAAAAATTCCGGTACAATGCGGATATTTTTCAGTTCATCGCTACTTCCGCAACTTCTTGTTGACATTATCCCTACTATCATTTAGAAACGACTTCAACGCAAAAGCAGTAAACTGCGCCCGTAGCTCAGCTGGATAGAGTACCGGACTACGAATCCGTCGGTCGCCCGTTCGAATCGGGCCGGGCGCGCCAGATACGCAAAAGGCTTTCAGACAGGCTGAAAGCCTTTTGTATTTTTCGGGGGGAAAGGCCGATCCGGATAAAAATCATTTCAGGCAATTCTTGCAGACGCCGTCGACGCGGATTTCCACCTTGTCGATCCGGCCGGGGAAAATTTTTCCCAGGGGGCTGGTATCGACCGTCAGGCTGTCCGGGTTGAGGCATTCCATCTGGCCGCATTTTTTGCAGTAAAAATGGGCATGGGGCCGGTGATGGGGATTCGGGGCCAGGCCGTAATAAAATGACCGGCCGCCGGTACTGAGCCGTTCGACCAACCCGTTGTCCACCAGCAGATCCAGAATCCGGTAAACCGTGACCCGGTTGATGGCGGAATGGCGTTCCAGGGTGTGATAAATATCGGCGGCGGATAATGGATAGTGGTTGCTGCCGATCACTTCCATGACCTGCAGGCGATTGTCGGTCGACTGCAGTCCGGCACTCTCCAGCAAGGCCGCGTAGTCGCATTGGTTACACATGGTCGTCTCATTTGTTGTGGTTGATCGGCGTCAGACCGCAATGTTCCGGTTCGGGAGGCGCTTTTTTCCGTTTATATCGTCCGGTAACGCGGTCAATGCCCGTGGTCACGAAAAACACAGTCCCGGCCACCATGATAATGGCGGCACCGGAAGTCAGATTATAAACGCAGGATATCCATAACCCGGTCACGGTGAATACGGCGCCCAGAAGGCTGGCGCCGATCATCATCCGCGCCAGTGAGTTGACGCGTTTCTCCACAATATACGGCGGAATCGTCAGCAGGGCGATGACCAGGATCAGCCCGACGATCTGAATCACCATGACAACGGTTACGGCCAGCATGACAATCATCAGGATATAAAGCACTCCCGTGGGTACGCCGCGGATTTTCGCGAACTCTTCATCATAGGATAAGGCCAGAAAGTCGTTGTAGAAAAAAAACACCAGTCCCACGATGACGCCGGCCATCACCAGCATGATCCACAAATGGAAATCCGGCACGGCGATGATGCTTCCGAACAGGTAAGCTATCAAATCCACGTTGTATCCCGGGGAAAGGTCCAGAAAAATGATTCCGGTGGCCATTCCCATGGCCCAGATGACGCCGATGACGGTGTCGGCGCGGTGTTTGTTTTTCATGCTGACGGCGGCCATGAGCCACGCGGCGACGACGGAAAAACCGGAAGCTCCGGCCAGGTAAGGCCAGTGAAAGTAAACGGACATGCCGATACCGCCGTAAGCGGCGTGGGCGATGCCGCCGGACAGGAAAACGATGCGGTTGGTCACCACCAGGGTGCCCATCACGCCGCAGATCACACTGGCCAGCAGTCCGGCCAGCAGGGCATTGCGCATGAATTCATACTGCAGCAGTTCAATCATATAAGCTACTCTTTCCGATTGGTTCGGCGGGAGGTGCAGGATCGCGTGGGGGTGACCAGACCGACCGGGCAAATATCCTCCACCGTGCAGGGGCAGAAGTTTTTTATGGTTTCACCGGTTATTTCCGACTCCTGATGATAATGCAGACGTCGATTTACGCAGGCAACGGATTTCATATAGGGGGTGATCATCAGCAGATCGTGGCTGACCACGACAACCGGGATATCCCGGTTTAGTGTTTCCAGCAGACGGTAAAAATCGCTCTGCCCTTTTGAATCAATGCTGGCGGTCGGTTCGTCCAGAAGCAGCAGCCTGGGATTGGTAACCAGCGCGCGGGCGATAAAAATCCGCTGCCGCTGTCCTCCGGAAAGCTCACCGATGCGCCTGTCGGCAACGGTAAGCATGTCCATTTTCTCCAGAGCGTCCAGGGCGTCCCGCCGGTAGCGGTCGGCCGTACCGAATCGTTTTCGCCGGGGAGCCAGTTTCCCCATGAGTACGATATCCATCACCGTGATGGGGAAATCCGGGTTGATATTCACGTTCTGGGGAACATAGCCGATATGATGGGAGTATTGTTGCGGAGGGCCGCCAAGGACACGGATGGTTCCCTGGTCCGGCTGCAGCAGGCCCAGCATCAGTTTTAACAGGGTCGTCTTGCCGCCGCCATTGGGACCGGTTATGGCGACAAAATCCTTCTCCCGGATCGTCAGGCAGACGTCTTCGATCACGGGTGATCCATTATACGTAAAAGAAACGTTTTGAATATCAACAATGACGGGATCCATGGGAAGGTCTTTATCTCAAGGCGGTTTTAATTTTGGCGGCCACGTCCGTCAGATTTTTTTCCCAGTCCGGTGCCAACGGGTCGGCGTAGACGACTTGTCCATGAATGGCATCGGCCACCTGCTTGACCCAGTTCGCGGTGGACTGGGGTTGTACCAGCATAACGTTCAGGGAGTGCTGCCGGGCAAAATCGATGATTTGTTTCAATTGCGCCGGTTTGGGCGCTTTGCCTTCCACTTCCACCGGGATCTGAATCAGGCCATAGTCATCGGCAAAGTATCCCCAGGCCGGATGAAGCACCATGAAGCGGCTCCCCCGGCTGTCGGCAAACAATTGTTTCAGGAGGGTATCCAGGTCCTGCAGCCGTAGCATAAACGTCCGGTAGTTTTTTTCATAGGCCTCCCGCCGGTCCGGATCCGCCTCCTGCAGCCCGCGCAGAATCATTCCGGCCTGGCTCATAACCAGCGCCGGTGAAAGCCAGATGTGGGGATCGGCACTGTTTTCCGGGATGGAGACGGAATCATGATGGTGATGGAGATCCCGGGAGGATTCGCCGCAGGCATGGGCTTCCATCGTCCTTTTTTGGATTCCTTTATCCGTTCTGACAATTTTTATGTCCGGATTCATTGAGACTATCTTGTTTAACCAGACCGTTTCAAACGGCACCCCGAGGGAAAAGTACAGTCGGGCGTCACCCAGGTCTTTCATTTGAGCCGGTCGGGGCTCATAGGTTTCCGGACTGGCGCCCGGCGGAACCATCACCTGAATGTTCACCATGTCCATGCCAATCTGTTGCACGAAATAGGCTTGCGGCACGATACTGACACACACCGGAATCCTGTCCACGGCATTTAAATCATCAGGACAGCCAACCGCCAGAGCAAGGAGTGTGATTACCAGCAGCGGAATGGCAAGCAGGGCCCTCCTTCTGTTATGTTTATTCTGTGTCATGCCGCTCGGTCCCTTTTGTTACCATGCAAAGCGGTTCGCGATCTTTATCTGGTCGCGAACGGCGTTAAAATTATAACCCCTTACAATCAAAAAAAATATTCGCTTACAGCCCATTCTATAATACGGATGCAACACAGTAGCATCATCATGTCTGTTCCACAATAGTTTTTAACTGTCCTGTTGTCTTGCCTGGTCTCACTGCCTTTTTAGCCGCCCGCGGATTCCAAAAAGTTTGACTGCAAGATGAAGAACGAATAAAATAAAAATAATATTTTTTTTAAACCTGTTTTTTATCAAGGATCAAAAAAATGAACAGACGAACTCCCGCTTTCCTCATCAGCCTTGTTGTCTTCCTGTCCACCCCTCTTTTTGCCGCCCATGTGATCACCGACGCGGAACTGGACAAAATTACCGGTCAGACCGGTATCGTGCTGAATGTAGTCCTGGATTCCCTGGTGGGTGAGAACTATGATCAATTGACAGAGGAGCAGAAGGGTGAAGTGCGTCAAATGATCGAGAAGACCTTCGGTCCCCTGACCCGGGAGGAAATAGACCAGATCATCTCCTCGCAACAGCTTTTTGCCGAAATGATTCAACAGCTTCCCGAGAAAGATCGAAAAAGTATCGAAGAGGCGTTTGACATCATCACCTCCGAGCTGAATGCGACCGCACCGGCCGAGTTGCTGGCCACGACGGATGGCGGTCAGTTAAGCGCTGACAACATTAGCGACTGGGCTGAGGATAAAGTCAGCAAAATTCTGATTGCCCAGCAGATCATCAATGATATGATTCAATCACTGGCTCCGGCTCAATATAATCAGATGATGGTTGTCCAGAATATTGTCGATCGTCGTTTTGACACCTTGAAGCAGTAATCGCCTCATGCCGGCCGGGAGCCGAAACCGGGGCCCGGGTTGAATCGTTACGAAGGAGACCTGCCATGCAGATACATGAAAATGCCGGTGAAGTTTATATCGATGGTCAGAAATCAAGGGAACGGCGCCGCTGGAAACGGTTTCTGGTGGACGGCGCCTACGTGCTGGTTTCCAAGCCTTCCTTGTTCGGGTTCGGGAAGTCGTCCTATCTTACGCTGGGCCCGATTAAAAATATCGGCATGAAGGGCCTGGCAATGCATTACGTGGAAAAAAACAACAAAATTCTTCGCAAGGTGGATACCCTGTCCATCATGTTCCCCGGAGAGGGGATCATCGTCGATAAAATTCCCTTCCAGATTGTTCAGGACTTTGAAATCGCCGATCTGCCCGGGTTAAACGGCAAAGTCAGAAATCTGTGCATTGCTTTTAAAAAAGTCCTGCCCATGCAGAAAGCCCAGCTGGAGCGATTCATCAGCCAGCACGGCAATGAACTGTCAACTTAATCTCATCAGTTGCCTGCGAGGATTCCGGTTTGAAACAGACGGATGTGGTCGTTCATGGTTTTTGTGACGCGGCGTTTGAAAGTGTCAAACAGGCGTTTATTGATAATTTCCGGCGGAAAAAAGAGACCGGCGCCGCGCTGGCCCTGACGGTGGCCGGTAAAACCGTGGTCGATATCTGGGGCGGCTTTACGGATTTTTCGAAACAACGCCCCTGGCGGGAAGATACCCTGGCCAATATTTATTCCGCCACCAAAGGCATAACCGCCCTGTGCGCCCTGCGTCTGGCTGATGAGGGCCGCCTGGACCTGGACGCGCCGGTGACCCGATACTGGCCGGATTTTGGCCGGGCCGGCAAAGACGCCATAACCGTCAGAATGCTGCTCAATCACACCGCCGGCATGGTGGCGGTCCGATCCCGCCTGCCCGGAAAGGCGCTTTACGACTGGGATACGATGACCAGCGTCCTGGCCGCCCATTCCCCCTGGTGGCCTCCTGGACAAACCCTCGGGTATCACGCGCTGACCTACGGGTGGCTGGTGGGACATGTCATCCGGCGCATTACCGGATTGACGGTCGGGCAGTATTTAAAACAGGAAGTGACCGGCCCCCTGGGGCTGGATCTCCATATCGGCCTGGATCCATCGGAACATCGCCGTTCCGCCACCATGATCATGCTCCGCTTTCCGACCCTGCACGCGGACGCCGCGCGTCTTGCCGGAGCCATAGTGAAAAATCCCCGGGGACCGACGGCCTGCGCGTTTTCCAATCCCTGGACCATTGTCACCGGCGTGAATACGCGGTCATGGCGCAGCGCGGAGATACCGGCCGCCAATGGACAGAGCACCGCCCGGGCACTGGCCCGTGTCTACGGCGTTCTGGCTTGCGGCGGCAAGAACGGGAGCAGGGAAATCCTGTCTCCGGCCATGATTGACCGCTGTTCACAGGAAGAATCCGCCGGGCGGGACGCGGTGCTGCAACTGCCGACCCGTTTCAGCCTGGGTTTCATGATGAATCAGGACAATCCGTCAGGGAATTTCGGACCGGGCCGGAAAAGCTTCGGTCATCCCGGCGCCGGCGGTTGCCTTGGGTTCGCGGATCCGGAACGACAGCTCGGCTTCGGTTACGTGGTTAATAAAATGGACACCTTTATCCTGATTGATCCCAGGGCAAAATCCATTATCAATGCGACTTATCAGTGCCTGTGACGGGTTTGTTTCATTTGCCGCAGTTCCGGTCCTTCCATTTCCAGAAGTCCATTTTGCGGCAATCCTCCAGTTTGCAGGCCATGGCAAAATCCTTGCATGCGGCGGCCTTGTTGCCTGTCTTTTTCCAGGCGTCCCCCCTTCTGGCATAAAAGGAAGCGTCATTGGGATAAATATCAATCGCTTCACTGTAGTTCCAGAGCGCCAGATCATAGTCCTGCTTTCCCATCAACGCGTCCCCGCGGATTCTGAACGCCAGGACCGCCAGCGGATAAATGCGGAGAGCCTGGCGGCAATCTTCAATCGCCTCATCATATTTCTTCTGACTTAACCAGATTTCGGCCCGTTGGATATAAGCGCCCGGGTCGTTGGGATTGATGGTGAGCGCTTTGGAAAAATCCGCTAACGCCAGCGCCGCCTCCCCCTGCTCCTTCAACAATATGCCCCGGTACAGATACCCCTGATAATCATTTCCGGTTCCTTTTTTGATCGCCAGGGTATAATCCGCCAGGGCGTTCTTGGCATCTCCCTGTTTCTGAAACAATCGTCCTCTAATCACGTAGGCTTCAGTTCGATCGGGACGAAGTTCAATGACTTTGTATAAATCCGGCATGGCCATCGCCTGATCGCCCTTTTCAATAAGGGCCACGGCCCTGGCCATATAGGCATCCTCGTAAACCGGGTTCAACGCTATTGCGCGGGTAAAATCGGTAGTGGCATTATCAAACTCTTTTTTCATCGCATAGGCATTCCCCCGGTGATAATAGGCTTCGGAAAAATCCGGATTCGCCTCCAGGGAGCGGGAAAACGACTCAATGGCCTCGTCAAATTTTCCGGACCGCATATGATCCACTCCCCTGGAAAGGTTCCGCGAGGCGACGCAGCCGGACAGGATCATCAGGGCAATCACCGTACAGATAAAAGACAAATAACCTCGACGTCTCATAAACGTATTCCTTCACAGAATCTTTCCGGCGGCCTTTTGATGAGCCGCCACCGCCTCTCCGATGACAGCATCCATGACTTCTTTCACGGACGGCGTATCATGGATGATCCCGGTCACCTGCCCCATCAGGAACACGCCTCGGTCCCGGTCGCCGTCATCAATGGCCAGCTTGACGGCCCTGAAGGCATTTGACATGCGCGCCAGCTGCCGGGAGCGGCTGTAACCGGCCAGTAAAATCCCGGCCATGGCCTTGATCCAGGGGAAACCGTACGTTCTGGCGGCATAGCGGGAATTGCCCAGGGCCTTGAGGATAAAAAGTTTATCGTTTATCAGCTGCCGGGATCCGGCAGAATCAATCGCGCGGCAGGGCAATCCGTCAATCTTGTCGGAATAAACGGTTTCATGGGCTTTTTTCTGATTGCTCATGGCCTTCATGTTCTGGTGGGCGGGACTTTCTCTGGTATTCATGAAACGGGTGCCCATGGCGATACCATCCGCCCCCAGGGCCAGTGCCGCCGCCAGGCCTCTTCCGTCGGCGAATCCGCCGGCCGCGATAATCGGGATATCCACCACATCGGCGATACTCGGGATCAGGACCATGGAAGTGATCAGCCCGCCATGTGCGGCGGCTTCATGACCGGTGATGATCAGCGCGTCAGCCCCATGCTTCTGTGCTGAAAGCGCGTGCTTTTCCGTCGTCACCGTGGCCACCGTCTTTCCGCCGTAACGGTGGACCTCCTCAATCAGCCGATCCCCGCTTCCCAGGGTGTAGTTTACCACCGGCACTCTTTCGTCGAATAATATTTTGGCTTTTTCGGCCGATCCCGGGATGATCAACGGCACGTTGGCGCCAAAGGGCCTGTCGGTCAGTTGCCTGATCTTGCGGATGGCCTCCCGGGTTTGATCCGTGGTCAGATCAGCCGTCGCCAGTATCCCCAGTCCCCCGGCGTTGTTGACGGCACTGACCAGTTCCGGCGTGCTGATACCGGTCATGCCCGACAGCCAGACCGGATATTTACATTCGAACATTTCCGTAATCGCGGTCTTCATAGCAGCTCCTTTCTCCGCCGGGTCATTGTTTTTGCGAATGTTTTATGATAACAACGGTTATAAATGAGATGATCAAACGCTCTTCCGACATGACTCCAGATAAAGGGTAAACGGTTGCTGAACGAACAGAGCCTGAAAACAGTCATTGCCGTCAACATCGCGCTTTTATTGATGGCGATTGTTATTTTAATTAACTTTGTTTTTGTGTCAACCGGCCAGAAAGATTATATCGACAAAAAGTCAAAAGACAACCAGATACTGGCGATTTTTCTCGAAAGTTCACTTGACGCCAATGGCCAGCGGGATCTTCTGCCCCTGCCCCCCTCCACGGATCGCTACCTGAAGGAAATATCAGCGATCACCGACATCGCCGCCATAGCCGTCATTACATCCGGTGGCTTCCCGTACTTTGTAGCTGATGACAGGGAGCACGAAGAGTTGCTTGATGTCCTGGTCAACGGAGCATTGCAGACACTGGTTTCCGGAGAAAGCCGGACATCTTTTCACGGCAGGACCTGGGGCGTATTCTTCGTCCGGCATCGTTATCTGGTAGTGTCAACGCCTGCACGCACGGCATCCGGGGAGATATCAGCGGCCGTCAGCAGTGCCGTCGACCTGCTGCCGTTTTACATACAACAGCGAAGGAACCAGATTTATATCCTTTTCTATACGCTAATCAATATTCTGGTTCTGACGATTCTGGGTACATACGCCCTCGGTCGCCTTACCATCAGGCCCATCAACAGCCTGGTAAAACGGGCGGAAGGTTATCAGCCGACGGATCGCCTGGATCTTTTCTACCCCCGGGGTCAGAATGAATTCAGAAGGCTTTCCGCTTCCCTGAACCGGATGCTGGAACGGATTGGAGAAGACAAACATCGCCTGGAAAATTCCCTGACCAGTCTGGAAAAAGCCAACCGGGAAATCAGGGAGCGTCAGAACGAATTGATTCGTGCTGAAAAACTGGCGTCAGTCGGCAGGCTGTCCGCCGGCCTGGCCCATGAAATCGGTAACCCCATCGGCATTGTCCTCGGGTACCTGGGCATGCTGATCCGCCAGGATATCTCTGATGCGGACAAGAAAGACTATGTTCAGCGCTGTCTGAACGAAATCCACAAAATCAATAAGATCATCCGGGAACTGCTCGATTTTTCAAGGCCATCGGGGAAAGACGCCACGGAATCGGTGTCTGTTCATCAAATGATACGGGAGACCATGGACCTGCTGGAAGTTCAACCGGTCATGCGTTATATCAACCGGCAGTATGAATTCAACGCCGGCCGCGACACGGTTGCCGCCGTCCCGGATAAGCTGCGGCAGGTCTTTGTCAACCTGATCCTGAATGCTGCCGACGCTCTTTCCGCCAGGAATACCGGCAACGGCTTCATCATCATCAGGACCTCCATTACAGGCGGTAACGACGGTCAAGAAGATTGCCTCAAGATTGACATCGTCGATAACGGTGCCGGCATCGACGAAAAGAATCTGGGCGTTGTTTTTGATCCGTTTTATACCACCAAAGAGCCAGGCCTGGGGACCGGTCTGGGCCTTTATGTCTGTTACATGATCATCGACAGCATGGGTGGCCGGATCAGTGTTGACAGCAGGACGGGGGAAGGCACCACCTTCACCATCCATCTGCCGCTGACGACCGTCGCGGACCGGGATAACAGGAGTGTGCTTCCATGAATGCCAATGATAAACCCGACAATCGTATACTGGTGGTTGACGACGAAGAAAACATGCGTCACATGCTGTCGGCGCTCCTTACCCGTGAGGGATATAAGGTGGATATGGCTGAAAACGGCGAGAAAGCGCTGTTGATGGCAACTCACAATCATTACAATTTTATCCTGTGCGATATCAAAATGCCCCGTATGGACGGTATGGCCTTTCTGGAGCAGTCTGCTTCCATCCTCCAGGACACCACCGTCATCATGATGTCCGCCTACGGCAACATGGACGCGGCACTGGAATCCATGAAACGGGGGGCCTATGATTATATCTCCAAGCCGTTCAAGCCCGACGAAGTGATTCTGACCCTGAAAAAAGCCCATGAACGGGAGCGGCTTAAGAAGGAAAATCTTCGCCTGAAAAAGCAGCTGGCGGAAATCGGAAATACCTATACCTTCGGCAATATGGTCGCCAAAAGCAGCGCCATGCGGTCGGTCGTGGAGTTGATATCCAAAGTCGCGGCATACGACACTACCGTATTGATAACCGGAGAAAGCGGCACCGGGAAGGAACTGGTCGCCAGGAGCCTTCATTTTAACAGCAACCGATCAAAAAACGAATTTGTACCGATCAACTGCGGCGGCATTCCGGAAAATCTGCTGGAAAGCGAACTGTTCGGACATGTCAAAGGCGCTTTTACCGGAGCGGATAAAAACAAAATCGGCATATGTGAAACAGCGGACAGAGGAACGCTTTTCCTTGACGAAATCGGTGAACTGCCGATCTCCCTCCAGGTCAAGCTGTTGAGACTGCTGCAGGACAATGAGATTAAACCGGTCGGCTCTTCCGAAACCCGCATTATTGATATCCGGACCGTTGCGGCTACCTCCAAGAACCTGGAGGAAGAAGTCGCCCGGGGGAAATTCCGCGAAGACCTGTTTTACCGGCTGAATGTACTTCACATCCATATACCGCCCCTGCGCGAGCGGACCGACGACATCCCCTATCTGTGCCGTTCCTTTATTGAAAAGTTCAACCGGAAGCTGAATCAGTCCGTGGAGGAGGTTTCCCCGGCGGCCATGTCATGCCTGATGCGCCACAACTGGCCCGGTAACGTGCGGGAACTGGAAAACGCCATTGAGCACGCCGTGGTGCTGGCGGAAAGCCGGCATATCGAACCGATTAATTTGCCTCCCGCTATCAGTCTTGCGCATGGCGCCGGCAGCATCAACGGGAATAGTGGCCTGCTGGAAGGATACTCCATCAAAACCGCACAGAAGAAGGTCGAGAAAATTCTCATCCAGAAAGCGCTGCGCCAGACGGGCGGTAACCGGACCCGGGCATCAAAACTCCTTGAAATCAGCCACCCCTCGCTGCTGGCAAAAATCAAGGAGTACGGCATTGAAGAAACGGAATAATCGGAAAGGCCTCTCGTTACTTCCCAGTTTCTTCCCAGTTCACCTTCTTCCTGTAAGTCTTCAATAATAGAAAGCCGCTGACGGGTTTTTTTTGCTTGACTGATCGGTCTAAATCAGTTACATTTTATAAACAATCTCTTATTTTCCCCCGTCATAATCGAAGGAGGCGCTGTGAAGCTCTGGTCAAGAGGTCTCGGCAAAACCGAAATCTATATGGATTTCCGGCATTATAAAACGCTCAAAGATCCTGAAACCGGCAATATCATGGTTATCGGCAGCATGCAGGATCCGGTCAACTGGGAGTTCAAAGTCATCCTTCAACCAGAGGATATCGGCGGGATCATGAAGTCCGTGTTCAACCTGCCGGTCATCTTCTTCATCATAAAGAATCTTCATCAGTATCTGCTGTATCTGTGGAACCGGAAGGAGTTTTCAAAAAGCGAAGCGGGTATCGTGGAAAAGGTTAACGCCGCTTATGATCAGATCATGAAAGGCCAGGACCAGACCCGCCGGCAGCAGAAATATTCTTTCTGATTTTAAAAACCGCAACATAAAACGGAGGGGGATTATGCCGGATTACGATGTCATCGTCATCGGCGGCGGGATTAACGGCTTGACCTGCGCCGCATACCTGGGCAAGGCGGGACTAAAAACCGCCCTGATCGAGGCCAGGGGAGAATGCGGCGCCCACTGCGACACGGTTGAGGCCGGTATCCCCGGTTACCTTTTCAACCTGCACGCGGTGTGGATGATCACCCCCATCTGCCCGGCCATCGTCGACCTGGACCTGGAAAAGTACGGGCTGGAATGGCGAACCACCGAATACGCCTGGGCCAAGACCTTTGCCGACGGCAAAAACATGTTGATGGCCAATGACCCGTTCATCACGATAGACAAGGCCGCCCGCCATTCCGCCAGGGATGCCAAGACGTTGAACCGGGGCATCACCTTTTTCATGGACAATCTCTACGAAGTCTGCCAGGTGATGCATGACTTCTTCTTCACGCCGCCCAGCCGGGATATCATGAACAGAATGACCGGACTGGTCGATCGCTTTTTCAAGGCCGCCAAGGTCAACTGCAGCGGTGAAAAATTCATGCAACTGAACGGCTACGAAGCCCTGGACCTGCTCTTCGAGTCGGAATATATCAAGACCACGGCCCATGCCGTTGCCTGGATCGGCGCTTTCAACCCGCTGCAGAAACAGATCGGAGCCATGGGGTCGGCCCTGATCGGCACGCTGCTGGGGCCGTTTATCCCGTCGGTGGTGGTCAAAGGCGGCTCCCATGAACTGACCCATGTCCTGGTCCAGGCCTGCCTTGACAACGGCGTGACCGTCATGCCCAACTGCCCGGTCAAGACCATCATCACCGATAACGGAAAAGCCGGGGGCGTCATCCTGTCCGACCGGGCCATTTACCCCGGCGAGATTATCACCGCCAAAAAGGTCGTCAGCAACGTTACGGCCATTCCCACCTTCCTGGAAATGATCGGCGAGGATAAGCTGGGGCCGGACATGGCCGGTCGGTTAAAGAAATTTTCTTATGACGAGCAGAACATCTTCACTGTTCATTTTGCCTTAAGCGGCCTGCCCCGTTTCAAATCCGCCGATTATGACGAGGGGATTCAGCGGGCGTTCATCGGTTACATGGGCGGCGATACCTCCGCGGAACTGATGCGGTTCGGCCGGAACATCGCTCCTGACCGGCGCCGCATCCACGACGACATCATCTGTAATTATTTTATCACCACCCTGGCCGACCCGCTGCAGGCGCCGGCGGGCTGCCACACCAGCCATATGTGGCTGGATGTGCCGCCCGACCCGGCCGAATGGAAACACGGCCGGCTGAAGGGTTTTTCCGACTGGGACAGCATCAAACAGGCCCTGGCCGACCAGATGATGGATACTTATGAACAATACGCCCCGGGATTCAAATCGCTGGTCAGGGACCGGCTCGTTTACAGTCCCCTGGATCAGTACCGCAATAACCCTTCGGCCGTCAAAGGCAACTGGGCCGGTGGCTCCATGATACCCGAACAGTTTTACGAAAAGCGGCCGGTGGCGGGCGTCATCACCAGCGGCGGCTCACGCACGTTTATTGAAAACCTGTATATTTCCAACTCGGTTCACCTGTTTTCCAACTCAGGGCTGGCCTCCGGCTATATCGCCGCCTGCGACGTGGCTGAAGACCTGGGAGTCAGAAATCAGAACTGGTGGCAGAGCCAGGGCTTTCACTGGTATCTGCAAAACCTTTCACGGATTCCCCGGGACCTGGGGGTGAAACCGTGACCGATAACGCCTTTGTGGAGGTTAATATTCATGACTGTCAGACATTTTGACGTGGCCGTCATCGGCGCCGGGCCTAATGGACTGATCTGCGGCGCTTATCTGGCCCGGTGCGGATTAAAGGTGGTCCTGCTGGAAAAGCGGCATGAAACCGGCGGAGGACTGGAAACGCTGGAACTGGGCGGGTTCCGCTACAACCTGCACGCCATCTACCACATGATGGCCCGGCAGATGCCCTGTTATCGGGATTTTGAGCTGGATAAAAGAGGCGTCAAATACATTTTTCCGGATGTTCAGTGCGCCGTCATCAACGATAAGGGGCCGCCCCTGCTGCTCTATCGCGACGGCAGCAAAACCGCCGATTACATCGCCGCCAACTTCTCAAAAAAAGACGGTGACGCCTATCGGAAGATGGTTGCCGACTTTAAGGAGTTCTCGGAAAAAATTCTCATTCCCTTAACCTACATTCCGCCGGTCCCGTTTGTTGAACAGACCCTTATATTGAATAACGCCAGGGACGACGTGGGCAAACGCTACAACGAAATCGCGGACATGACACCCATCGAGATTCTTTCGTCCTATGGGTTTCAGGATCCGGTCAAGGCATCGCTGCTCAATCTTTTCACCATGTGGGGCATGTCCCCCTATGAGCTCGGCTTTCTTTTCCCGCTTTATGTCTACCGGATGACGGACGCCGCCCTGGTCTGCGGCGGTTCCCACCGGCTCTCCTCCGCCCTCTACCGGACTTTCGTGGAAGCCGGCGGCACGGTCCTGGACCGGGCCGAAGTGGTGCGGGTACTGGTCAAAAACGGCGGGGTGGAAGGCGTCGTTACCGCGGACGGCATGGAAATCAGTGCCAAGGCGATTATCTCCACCTGTGATCCGCGGCAGAATTTTCTGGAATTCATCGATGCCCGGGATCTGCCGGCGGAACTGGTGGACAGCGCCAGAAAATGGGAATGGGAAAAAACGACCTTTTTCGGCGTTCATCTGGCGCTCCGGAAGGCCCCGGTCTACAGCCAGACAGCCGACGCCAACCGGGCGCTGACGACCTTCTTCGGCGTTAACGACACCGCCTCCCTGCTGGAGCATCTGGAAACCACGGAACAGGGCGTTCTGCCGGCCAGGCCCATGGGTCACGCCACCTGCCCTTCCCTGTTCGACCCCATTCAGGCCCCCGAGGGATATCACACCGGCCGCTGGGAGTGCCTGGTCCCCTTTGATATCAACTGGGAGGCAAAAACGGAGGATTATACCCGTTCCTGCCTGGCGGAATGGAAAAAATACGCGCCCGATATCGAGCCGCTGAATGTGTTGTCTTACCCGCCCACCTATATCGAGATGAAAAACAAATCCATGGTGAGGGGCTCGTTCAAGCACGGCGCCTATATCCCGCTGCAGATGGGATATCTGCGCCCCAATGACCTCTGCTCCCGGAGCTTCACGCCCGTGGAGCGGTTTTATGTCGCCGGCGCCAGCAGCTATCCCGGCGGTATGATTCTGGGCGGAGGCGGATACCTGGCGGCCAACGCCATCGCCAATGATTTCGGTCTGACCCGGACATGGGAAGAGCCTGAATACATGCAGGCCGCCAGGACGGCGGGCATTATCCCCGGCTGATGATCCGGAAGACCTGTTTGGAAAGGTGAGTCTATGAAATTAAGAGTACTGCTGTGGCTGATTGCACGGCTGATGATCCGGGCCGCCAAAAAGAATCCGGTTTTCGCGAAAAAAGCCGCGGAGAAAAACGCCGTCATCCAGATATCCACGGCCGACGGCGAGGATGTCCGGCATTTCGTTTTCAATAACGGCACCGTTTCATCGGCTCCGGGCGGTCACAACCGCCCGGACTGCACCGTCATTTTCAAAAGCGCGGCCTTTGGTTTTTCCGCCCTGCTGCCGTGGAACAAACGCCTGCAGGTCAGCGGTATCCAGAACGGCGATATTAAAGTCGCCGGGAACTTTTCTCTTTTCCTCTGGTTCCAGAGCCTGGGCGTGCTGCTTCAACAGGGCGGGAAAAAATAAAAGTCCGATCGGCTCTGTCAGGAGGGGGCAGACATGAAAAAACGAATCGTGGTTATCGGCGCGGGTGTAGGTGGTTCCGGTTGCGCGGCGCTGCTGGCCGGGGCAGGCCATGAAGTAACGGTGCTGGAATCGCACCCATTTGTCGGCGGCCGCTGTTCCACTTTTGAAAAAGAGGGATTTATCTACGATTTCGGCGTGCACATGTTCAGCCTGGGCGACACCGGTCCCCACGGCGAAATCAACCGCCGCGTCAACGGCAGCCTGAAATGGGTCACCAAGGACCCGCCCTGCCGCGTCATGGGCAAAATGGATTTTGACTTTCCCCTGGACATCAAACCCCTGCCCCGGCTGATCCGATTGGCTTTCAAACTGGGCGTCAGGCCGAAAAATTTTCTGGGCGCCTGGCGTCTCTTCCGGGCATTGCTGAACGGCTCCGGGGTCAAGGAAAACGACTCCGTTCTCCTGCAAGACTATATCTCCCGTTACACCAGCGACGAACGCATCCATCTGTTCGTCACCTGCCTTTCCCAGCTTTACTTTGCCCTGTCCTACCAGCAGGCGTCGGCGGGTGAATTCATCTGGTGCTTTTCCCGCATGTTCAACCATGCCGCTTTCGGTTACCCGCAAGGCGGCGCCAGGGCCATCCCGCAGGCTTTTGTGGACGCCCTGGAACGCTTCGGCGGTACCGTTAAATATGAAACCGCCGTTACCGGCATCAAAGTCGAGAACAACCGCGCGACCGGGGTGGAGACGAAGAACGGTTTCTATCCGGCCGATATCATCATTTCCAACGCCGGTCTCCTGCGCACCATCGGTCTGGCCGGGGCCGATCGTTTCCCGAAAGAATACGTCAAAAAGGCCGAATCCCTGCGCTATTCCAATCCTTATGTCACCATCACCTATGCCCTGGATCGGCCGGTTGTTCCCTATCCGGTGGTCTTTTATATGCCGGACCTGGCCGCTGAAAACATCTTTGACTATGTCGACGCCAAAACCGTGCCCGCTGATCCCTACCTGTTCATGCCCATACCCAGCAACATCGACCCCGGACTGGCGCCTCCGGGAAAGCAGTTGATTGTAGCCGGCACGCCGGTGGCGCCGGGCGCCGATGACGCCCTCTGTCACCGGGTCCTGGACAAGGTGGATGAACGTGTTGGCAAGCTTTTCCCGGAGATCCGGTCGACCCTGCGCTGGCAGGAACGCGGCACCCGCGCCGATACCACCGGGATCACTTTCCACCCGCCCGGCGGCGCCATCGGCCTGGGGCAGTTTCCCGGGCAGACCGGCGACCAGCGTCCCGCCATGAAAACGCCGGTGGAAGGCCTCTGGCTGGTCGGAGCCGATGCCGGCAGTCGCGGCATCGGCACGGAACTGGCGGCCGGCAGCGCCCTGAATCTGGCGAACCTGTTGACCGGAAAATAGAAACAGACTCGGTCACCATAATGATTCATGGCGAGTGCAATCCCTTTTTCTCGTGAGAAGGTCATGACGCCTTCGATTACGTCGCTTCTTGACGGCCCCTGCAACAAACTGGTGGATCAGGCCATCCGGCAGGGTCGAATACCCCTTGCCTATACCTGCAGTTATACGCCGGTTCCGCTTCTGTCCGTGGGCAGGCTTTTCCCTTTGAGAGTGAGTGCCCCCCGGATAAGCGGAACGGAAATTGCCGATATCTACCTCTCCTCCGTCACCTGTTCTTATACCCGGAGCATCCTGGAACTGGCCATGGATGATCAGTTCCAATTCCTGGGCGGCTGGGTTCTCGCCGCCACCTGCAATCAGGCCCACCGCTTATATGACAATCTGGTTTATCTGGTCCGGCCAGGTTTTATTCATATCCTGGACGTTCCCCACAAGTCCGGCGATCGTGCCCTGAAATGGTATGTTGAGGAATTGCGCCTGCTGAAAGATAAACTGGAAGCTCACTTTCAGGTGGACGCGGGAGAGGCGGCGCTTTCCAACGCCATTGATGAATACAACGCCTTACACGTGTTTCTGGAAAAAATTGACGCCTGCCGGAAACAGCCAAATCCACCCGTGACCGGTACTGAATTTTACCAGTGGATGATCGCCTCCGCCGTCACGCCCACGGACCTTTTTTTACCGCTGCTGACCGAGTATGCCCTTTCCCTGGATCAGCGCCGGATAAGCCAACCCCATCGCGCCAGGCTCATGGTCGCGGGCGGAGAACTGGACGACCCGGATTACATCCGGGCGATCGAGTCAACCGGGGCGCTGGTGGTAGCGGACATGATCTGTACCGGATCCGTTTCCCACTCCAGCCGGATCCTTCGCGACCAGGATCCCCTGACCGATATCGCCGCCCATTTTTTAAAACAGGTGTCCTGCCCCAGGATGATGGAGGATTTCAAAAAGCGTCTGGCGCTGATAGTGGAAAAGATTAAGGCGTATCAGGTCGACGGGGTTGTCATTCAGCGCATCAAATTCTGTGATTTCTGGGGAATGGAGTCCGGTCTGCTGATGTCGGAACTGCGCAAACTAAACATACCGGTACTGCGTCTGGAAAGAGAATACGGTCTGACCGGCGAGGGGCAGTTAAAAACCCGCGTCCAGGCATTCTTGGAGAGCCTGGGAAAGTAAGATATCGGACCGCGAAACAACCGTATCTAAATGATGAAAAACGAATGACCGGCAAGTTCAGAGACAAGATTATATACTGGCGTTACTTTATCCTGATCTGGGCCAAGGCTTTGCGATTGTTTGTCACCCACAATCCCGTCAAGGTCATCCGGCTGTTTTTCCGTTATCCCTGGCTCAGGACGCTGCTGAAAGTCAGCGCCTTCTATGCCCGTCTCTGCGGCAACAGGCAGGGGCGATATCTGGAAGGCGTGGCCGTGACCTTTGTCGACGGCCTGGTGAGGTATGTGGCCGAACATCTGGAAGAAGTGTTTCTGGGATCGAAGAAGGTGATTATCCTGGAGGGGATCCTGTCACGGGAGATGTTCAAGGCCATGGGCTTTAATACCTACCTGGCCGAGCTGCACAGCATGCTCATGCCCCTGGTTTCCGCCCATGCCCTGGAACCCTATATTGATAAAGGCGAAAATTACGGCGTCCCGGCCGATATCTGCAGCTATCACAAGGGAAATGTCGGGATGCTTTTGAGCCGTGAATATCCGGACAGCGTGGCCCTGGTGACCAGCAACTCCCCCTGCGATCAGTACGTGGGGATGTATACCCTGATGGAAATGGAGCTGGGTCTGCCGGTTTACCGGATTGATATTCCCTATAATTTTACAACTGACCGGGCCACCGATTATGTGACCGGGGAACTGCGGGACCTTATCCGGAAGCTTGAACGGGACACTTCCTGCCGCATGGACTGGGACCGGCTCCGGGAAATGTGCGAGGAAAGAAACCGCAGCCTGGAGGTGGAACTCGAGTTGTGGGAAACCATGCGCGCGAAACCGGCGCCCCTGGCGGCGGAAGCGGTTTACCTGGCCCACTGGGTGGTGGATCGTCTGGGAATCGGAGACCCTTCCGGCACCCGGCTGTACAAAAGACTCCTTCACCTGGCCCAAGCCAATCTTGCTGAGGGAATCGGCGCGCTTCCACGGGAACGGTACCGCCTTCTTCTCTGGAATGTGCCGCCATTCCATTTTATCGATATCATATCCTGGGCGGAACGGGAATGGGGGGTGGCGCTGATCATGGAAGCCCTGTCCTATAACCGGCTCTCCCCCATCGACACCGGTTCTCAGGAAACGATGCTCCGCGGCATTGCCCAGTCATTCACCTACGCGCCCATGGCCAGGCATTCCCGGGGGCCGGCCGAGAATTTTTTAAACGACCTGTTCCATGCCTATCGGACCTATAATATTGATATGGTCTGGACGGGCGCCAACATCGGCTGCAAAAAAAGCGCTGCCCTGCTCGGCATCCTGCGGGAACGCTGCCGGGCCGCCGATATCCCGCTGCTGATTTTTAATTTTGACATCATGGACCCGCGCACCATCACTCCGGACAACATCAAGGAGCAGGTCCGGACATTCATGGAAAACACCATGTCTGCCGGGCATTGAAAAAGATCGGTCGTTTGAATTTTCCAGGAAAGGCAGCTGAGGTTTCCCCCATCGAAAATCAGATCAAAGCATTTCTTCAAACCCAAGGCGTGGCGGTCTCCGGCGTGGCCGGGCCCGAGCGCCTCGACGGCCCCCCCTCCCTTGACCTGGACTATACGCTGCCGGGAGGCCGGTCCATCATTTCGATGGTGTTGCCCATGAACGCGGCCGCTATTGAAGATTTTCTTTCCAAAAAATCTCCGGCGCCGCATAATCTCGACCAGTTCCGCCTTTACCAGCAGATTCAGCATGCCGGGTATGCCCTGGCGGAGTTCCTTAAGGCAAAAGGCTTCCGGGCGCGGCCGGTCCCGCCCAGCGCGGATTATCGGCGCCACCCCTATGTATTCGCCACGCTCCCGAGTTTTTCTCACCGTTTCGGGGCCATTGCCGCCGGAACGGCCGGACAGGCCTGGTCCGGCAATGTCATGACCCGCGAATACGGCGCGGCCGTGGTGCTGGGGACCGTCGTTACCGATGCCGTCCTGAAAAGCGATCCGCGGCCGGACCCGGACCATTTTATCAAAACCTTCTGCCGCCGCTGTCGGCGATGCGCCCGGGTCTGCCCGCCGGGCATGTTCGCCGCCGATACGCCCGAATATGTGCTGCTGAATGGCAAACTCCACGAGCGGGCCAGAAGGCGCAACATCGACCTGTGCAACATATCCTGCTTCGGTCTTCACAGCTTGAGTCAGGACCGGAAATGGTCAAACTGGGGCCTTCACTGGATTGAGGAGTGGATCGACAATCCGCCGGACCCGTCCCGCAGACTTCGACTGGTGGCGGATATGCTGAAAAAAGGGCTATCCACCGGCGATTCCACCCAGCGTTTTTTCGTTCTGGAAAAAATCACCCGCCATCCCTGGAACCAGAAACTGCTCGCTCAAACTCCGGCCCTGGCGGCTTTTCCCGAGGATGAAGCCGAACGCTATCTTGTTCTTGCCGAATTCATGGCCAAAACCGGCATCACCGGCATCGAATCCTACCCCATCCCCATGGTCTGCGGCCACTGTATCCTGGTCTGCGGCCCCACGCTGGAAGAGACAAAACGCCGCTGCAAACTCCTGCTTGGCGCCGGACTGGTCGTCCCCGGGCCCGGCGGCCGCATGACCCGCGTGGATACGTTCGAAGAAGCGCTGGCCCTTAAACGGGCTTATCCTCTGAACGTCAGCCGGATTCGGAAATTACGCGATGCCGCGGCGTCCCTTTATCTCTGGCATCGACACTATTTCGGGTTCGAGCCCCGATCCTTTATTCAGGGGATCCGCTATCAGAAAAAACTGAAAAAAACGCTTTTAAAAAACGGCCCCGGATGAAAGGCAATTCCCGTCAGGACTCCGTCTTCATCCTATTGATCGCAACCCGCTTGCGGGAACCTGCCTGCTTGTTGTATGATTTCTTACTCTTCCTATTTAAACTATCAATAAACCCGTCGATTCAAGGAGCGCCGCTTATGGAACAAAACGCTAATCGAAGGCCCGGACGGTATGCATGGCTGAGCGTATTCCTGATTTTCCTGTTTTCTCCCGTCCTGTCGGCGGAACGCAAGGCGGATAACCTGCCGCGGGAGGACTTTCAGAGCGCATTAAATAATGTCCTGTCGTCCCTGTGGACCGGTCAGGCGTTTACTCCGGAAATTGAAAAAAAACGAGCCCTGTTGAAAGATACGCTCAAATCCGGAGCAATCAGCGAAGCCGATCTGAAGGAGCTGATCCGGACGGAAATGAGCGCCATCATTCATCGTTATAAAACCTCCCGGTATATCCTGGAAGAGATTCCCGACCGCTTTAACGATACTTTTTCCCCTCTGGCCGCCTGGGACAAAGTCAAAGAGGAGATCGTTTGGGGCGTGATAGCCGAGGAGTTGAAGAACAAGGAGCCCTTTGTTTTAAAGCTGGCCACCCTCGCCCCTGAAGGGACCCCGTGGATGGATGTTCCCCAGACCATACTCGTCCCCAGAATCACCCAGTTAACCGGCGGCGCGCTGCGACCGAAATTCTACACGGGCGGCGTCATGGGAGAAGATAACGATGTGCTGCGGAAGATGGATATCGGGCAGCTGGACGGCTGCGGCTGTACGACCCTTGGCGTGGTTACCGCCTCTCCGGACGCGTCGGTCTTCATGGCGCCGGACCTGTTCCGGAATTATGACGAAATCGATTATATCTGCGTAAAATTCCGCCGGCAACTCGACGAATCATTTGAAAAAAGAGGCTATATCTGCGGCGCCATTATTGACTCCGGTTTCCTGTATGTGTTTTCAAAAAAAAAGATTGCCGGCCTCGATGATTTGAAAAAGCAAAAAGCCCTCACTTCCATCGGGCATATTGAATTGACCATGCTGGAAGAACTCGGCGTCGATCCGGTTCCGGTGGCCATTCCGGAGGTGGTATCGGCCTTGAGCACGGGACTGGCCGACACGTTCATCGCTCCGGCGGCCTGGGCACTCGGCATGCAGGCCTATCAGTATGTTAATTATTACATCACGACGCCTTTCTTCTATTCTCCGGGGGTGGTCCTGCTCAGCGACAGCACCCGGGATAAAATCGGAAAGCATTTCGGATTGCCGGAAGCCATTGTTTTCAATACCCAGGAGTTGATTGTTCTGGAAATAAAAGCGATTGAGCCGGAATGGAAAAAACGCGGCAGAATTTACGAAGAAAAAAGCCTGAAAGCCTTTGAGGTAAGATGCGGTATCCATCCCGTGACGCTTTCACCCCGGGATCAGGAGACGTTTGAGCAGGCCGCGCGGAAGGTGCGGGAAAATCTGGCCGGGAAAGACTATCCCCGGGACCTCCTGGATGACGTTCTGGCCTCGCTGGAAGCGTACAGAAAAAAACGGTAAGGGGAAACGTCAGACCCCCAGAATCCGGTTGACATATCCCTTGCGGTACAAAAACGTGAACAGCTTCATGTACAGCCCCGGCATCCACCGCTTGATCCGCCACAGCAGGCGAGCGTCCCACTGCGGCAGCACATATAACCGGTCTTTTTCCATGGCCGCAATGACATAAGCGGCGATCGTCGAAGCGGGAACCGAAGACCGGGAAAACAGGGTCCGGATCATCTTCTCCTTGCCGCTGTCGGTGCAGAACAGCCGGTCCATCAGATTGGTCTGGAAGAAAGAGGGCATGACCACGGAAACGCCAATATGCCTTGCGGCCAGTTCAATGCGCAGCGTCTCCGAAAGCGACAGGATGCCGGCCTTGGTCACGTTATAACAGGTTGATCCCGGTGTCGCGAGAAAGGCCAGGTAAGAGGCGACGTTGATAATGTGTCCCCCGCCCTGCCGGTCCAGAACCGGGATAAACGCCCGGCAGCCGTGAATGACGCCCATCAGGTTGATATCCATGATCCATCGCCATCGTTCCACCGGGATGGTTTCCATGTCGCCATAGGCTGAAACGCCGGCGTTGTTTACCACCACGTCTACCCCGCCCCATGTTTTTTCGACCGTCGCGGCGGCATGTTCAAGATCTTCCGCCCGGGTCACGTCACAACTGATGACGAGGGGCTCTCCCCCCTGCTGCCTGACCAGTTCAGCCGTCTGGCCGGCTCCTTCCCGGTTGACGTCGGCGACACCAATCCGCCAGCCGTCCCTGGCCAGTTCCAGGCACAGCGCCCGTCCCAGGCCGCTGCCGGCTCCGGTAATAAAAGCACGTTTTTTAGTGAATCGGGTCATGGCACTTGCATGAATAGGGATTACCGGCGGATGCCCATGATTTTTCTGGTTTCTTCCGGGGTGGCCGGTTCTTTTCCCGCCTCCCGGACGATCTTGACCAGCGCCTCGATCAGCTGCCCGTTATTACCGGCCTGCTCTCCACCGGGCAGGTAAAAGGTGTCCTCCAGTCCGGTCCGCACATTGCCGCCCAGTTCCGCGGCTTTTCGCAAGACCTTCCAGATGTCTTCCCGGCCAACGCCGGTGGCGATAACCTGCCAGTGGGCTTTCCCGGGAAGTTCATCGACCAGTATCGGCAACAGATCCGGACGGGCGGGCATTCCGGAGCTGACGCCCATGACAAAAGAGACATGCGGGTCACCATCGAACAGGCCGACCTCTTTGAACATCGCCACGCTGCGGACGATACCGGTGTCAAAACACTCGAATTCCGGCACGATCCGATGCGCTTTCATGACATCCAGAAAGCCCGTGACCTTTTCCACGGGGTTGTCAAACATGATCGGCGGCCAGGCCCACTGTCCGTCTTTCCTGGTTTTCAGATAATTCAACGAACCGGCGTTGCAGGCGGCCACTTCCGGCTTAAACGTTTTGAGGCATTCAACCGGGCCGGAAATATCACTGCCCATGACGCCGGTGGTCATGCAGATAATAATGTCCGGTACCCGCTCCCGAATGGCGGCCATGATGTCGCCGACCTCTTGCAGGTCCCAGGTGGGAAAGGCGCCCAGGCCCGGCTTCTGGGAACGGAAATGGGTATGTACGATGCTGGCCCCCTGATTGTAAGCCTGTTCGGTGGCGTCAGCCATCTGTTCCGGCGTCACCGGCACGTTGAACTTTTCCGGACTGGTTAAAACACCGGTTATGGCACAGGTGACAATTGTTCTGTCGATAAAATCATCCATTGTTCCCTCCCGATCTGTCGCTTGCAAATCCCCCTTATTTTGATAATGTAAGAATTATCACATGCCGAATATTTTCACAAGCATATAAACATTTCGACCCAGGAGGATTCCATGACACACCAGGACGCCGGCAAATACAGCGCCAAACACCCGGCCGGGACAAAATACGATCCGGCGATTGAAACCGCCATCAGGGAAAGAGCGGAAAACGGGAAAGTGACCTGCGCGGCCGCCCATGGTATCGCCGATCATTTCCGGGTGCCGCCGTCGGAGGTCGGCAAAACCATCGATCTGATGGAATACCGCATTGTTCGATGCCAGCTCGGTCTGTTCGGTTATTCACCGGAGAAAAAAGTCGTGACCGCGGCCCGGGAGGCCCCGGCGGCATTGCACCAACGCCTTCAACAATCCGTTGTGGACGGTAAAGTCAGCTGCCTGACCTGCTGGGATATCGCCCGGGATCTGGGCGTCAATAAGATGGATGTATCCTCGGCCTGTGAACTCCTGAAAATAAAAATCAGTCCGTGTCAGCTGGGGGCATTTTAATATGGATAATTTGAGTCCTCTTGGACAAAACGCTCGAAATCGTATTTATCCAGAAAACGGGTAATCATCAGCCCCACCATATCGGCGGCGTCAACGGGACGCCCGTCTTTTATAACCTGAACAGGATTCCCCCGGGTATGGTCCACGATTGCCGACAGGCTTTCACCGGTAACGGTGACCACGACATGAACGTCAAGTCTGTTTTTTTCGCCGGACATATTCCTCCCTTTTTCCTATTTTGCCCGCCCGCAGCAGCTGCCGGGACCGGCGCAGGAAGAATGGCCGGACGACATGCCGCAGCAACCGGTGTCCGATTGGCCGGGAAGTTTGTCCCTGGCAACACCCGACATTGAGGACGGCGCCGACAGCAGTTTTTTCAGCTGGCCGCTGCCGCACTGACCGCACCGGGGCTTGGTGTCATCTCCCGCGGTAATCAGAATTTCCGTGGTTTGTCCGCATTCCTGACATTGATATTCATACAACGGCATGATGTCAAACTCCTTTCCCGGCAACTTATACCCAGTGTGCCTCCACGTTGGCCTCCCGGGCCGGTTTTAATTCACCTCTTTTGTAGGCGGCGACAGCCTCCGCCACGGTTCCCCGAATGCTGACAGCCACATCGACTCCCGCCTGCCTTAATACCGCAAAGGCTTTGGGCCCGCAATTACCCGTGAGAAGAATATCGGCTCCGCTGTTGACAACCGTTTTACCGGCCTGGATACCGGCCCCCTGGGGAAGATTGAGGTTCTGGACATTTTCCACCGCCTCAAAAGTCATGGTTTCCGGATTAACGATGATAAAGTAAGCCGCTCTTCCGAAGCGGGGATCCACCTGGTCGGATAAATCCGGGCCAGCGGCACTGACAGCGATTTTCATTGGTTTGTTTCTTTCCGTCATCATTTTGACAGCCGGTCAATCCCCTTCCGCAACCGGCGCCTGTTTGCCGGCATGAAGCAAAAGGTTTTATGAGTATATTCTCATAATACGCGGGCCCGGCAATCGGGTCAATAGAAAAATTTCCCGGGGATTTTGTTAACACGAAAGGGGCTCGGCGACAAGGCCCTGGATATCATCATCCGGATATCATGCCTTTATAAAAAACTTGTCAGAAAATAAAATATGGGGTACTTTTAAAAAAAACGCATGTAGAAAGCGATGAAATTCAAACACCCGGAAACAACCGTGAAAACAGGCGTCAGCACCAACGGCAAGCTGACGCTCAACCCTTTTACCCTGAACTTCATCGGCGATTACGCCGATTACGAAAACTCTTTTTATAACTATTATCTCTCCCGATCCTTAAAACAGCTGCGCTACGCGATTCTCCTGGGAATCATTTCCTGGAGTCTGTTCGCCGTTCTGGACCTCTTTCTGGATCCGGACAATGTCAGAAAACTGTGGGCCATCCGCTTCGGTATCATTGTGCCGGTGATGCTTGGCGGCATGGTCGTCTCCTTCTCCCGGATGTTCAGAAGGATGATGCAGTTGATGATTGCCCTGTCCATTTTCGCCATCGGCTGCGCCGTGATCGCGATGATCCCGGTTGCCTCAAATCCCCTGCGCCACACCTACTACGCCGGGCTGATCATTGTTTTTCTGTTCGCCTATACCCTGCTACGGTTCCGTTTCATCTGGGCGACCATCTGCTGCTGGTCTCTGGTTCTCATTTATGAAGTGGTCGCCATCATCATCGACACGCCGCCGCCCGTGCTGTTCAGCAACAATTTCTTCTTTATCACCGCCAACATTACCGGCATGTTCGCCTGCTATATCATCGAGCTGTCGGCACGCAAGGACTTTTTCTATGTTAAAATGATTGAAGCCGAACAGGAAAAAGTAAAAGCCGCCAACCGCGAACTGGAAGAAAATGTGCAGGAGCGGACCCGGCAGCTGATCAAGATCAATGAGGACCTGAACCTGACCATTTCAGAGCATAAACGATCTCAGGAAAACCTGAAAAAAAGCGAGGAAAAATACCGGACCATTATCGACAATATCGAAGAAGGTTTTTATGAAATCGACCTGGCCGGAAACTTTACCTTTGTCAACTCCTCGACGCTGGACATATACAATTGTGAATCCGAAGACCAGCTGCTGGGCAAAAACTTTCGCGACTACATAACCAAGGAAAAGGCGGAAGAGACGCTCTGGATACTTAATGAAGTCTATCAGACCCGGTACCCCGCTCACGACATGAACTGGGAAATCAAAAGGGCTGACGGCTCTTTCAGTTTTCTGGAAGTATCGGCCAGCCGGATCGATAATTCCGCGGGAGCGCCCGTCGGTTTCCGGGGAATTATCAGGGATATCACCACCCGCAAAACCATGGAACAGAAACTGCTGGATTCCTACGAAAACATCAAGCAGACGCAGACCATGACGATTCTGGGACTGGCCAAGCTGGCCGAGTATCGGGACCAGAATACCGGCGAGCACCTGGAACGTATCATGGCCTATACCAAAACGCTGACGGAGCAGCTCCAGCACAGCCCCCGATACGCCGAATACGTTACCCCTGAATATATAGAAGACATCTACATCTCTTCCATGCTGCACGACATCGGGAAAGTCGGCATTCCCGATGATATCCTCCTCAAGCCCGGTCCCCTCACCAGCGATGAATATGAAATCGTCAAGGAACACTCCAAACTGGGGGGCGATGCCCTGCGAGCCGTAGAGCTGCAGGTGAAAGGCAAATCCTTCTTAACCATCGGCAAGCAGATCTGCTATTTTCATCATGAGCGGTGGGACGGCAAGGGTTATCCCGTCGGCCTGACCCGGGAGGAAATACCGCTGGCCGCCCGGATCGTGGCGGTGGCGGACGTATATGACGCGTTAACGTCCGATCGGGTCTACAAAAAAGCCATTTCCCACGAAGACGCCATGGACATTATCATCAAAGAGAAAGGGCGTCAGTTCGACCCGGAGATTGTCGATGCTCTGCTGATAGCGGAAAGCCGCTTTAAGGAAATTCTGGGAAGCAATCTGCTGAAATTCCAGGCGCCGTCAACCCTGCAATGACCCGGGTGCCGCCTTTTCCGCGGGGACCATCCGGACACCGAAGTTTCTCATCTCGTAGATAAACAATCCGTCTACTTTAAGAAAACCGTTGGCGAAAACTACCGGGAAAGGCGTTTCTTCTACGGCTATGATATCGGCGTCAACCACTACCTGCCGGTTTCCCGGAACGACCTGTCCCCGGTAAATCCACTCATGTTCGTTATTCAGGACAAATTCGAACCGGTGAGTAGCGGCCAGATGGGGCCACCGTTCCAGGCAGACAAATTTAAGCAGCTGCAGAAACGATTCCAGTCCCAGGGATCCCGGGCAGACCGGATCCTGGTAAAAATGGGCCTTGAAAAACCATTCATCCGGGTCCACGGTTTTGGTTCCGCGGATAAAGCCGAAACCGGCGGACCCGCCCTCCGGCAGATAGACATCGATATCGTCGACCATCAGCAGCGCCCGGGACGGCATGACGGCGCCGGAGGACGGCATGACGGCCGTGTCATCAGGGGTCAACGGTGCCGGTCGCGCCAGAACCATTTTTTCCCATTTATGTAAATCTCCCGAAGCGGGTTCGAAGGCTCTGCCGGCCGCTCCCGGTATGCCCACCTGCCGGGACAGGGCCTGTTTCGAAAAAAACCCGAAATAGGTGGTTCCCCGGTACACCATGCTGTTTTCCTTTTCGGACAGCACTTCGATATCAAAATGTTCGATGATCATACCGCCGGATTCGGATACCTTGGTCATGCGGCAGCGCATGATCAGCGTACCGCCATCCTTCAATACATCATGGAACTGTACGGCCCTGCCGCCAAGATTCCGGAACTTCACATCCGTGGGGCTTTTCAGGGCGGATCCGGCATAGGCGGCCAGCCAGCCGCAGGGCTGCAGCGCGATTTCCAGCAGAACGCAGAAAGGCATGGACGGCTGACGGTTGGCCGCAAAATACCAGTCATCCGGCCTGACGGTGTATTCCGCTTCAATCCAGCCGTCGGCTTTGACGATCCATGGCGGCGGTTCAACAGATGTGACCCGGTCCATGAAAAAATACGGCGGTCCGGGAAGCCGTGCGATGATCCGGCCGCTGTCGAAAATGCGGTAAGGTTCGCCGAAGGCTTCGGACGGTTTGCCGATGGCATAGGCCAGGAGCCTGTCGCGGTCATAAAGGGTTTGCGTGGAGCGGACGACCCGTTTCTCCGTCGACCGCCTCCGGTTCCAGAAGATTTCCAGTTCATCCCGGGTCACGCCGGTCAGCTTCAGGGACATGTTTTTAAACATGACGATCCGCTCGCCGTCTCCGTAAATAAACGCATCGGCCTTGACATACGGTTCCGGGTTGTACCCGATTTCACTTAACTCGACCTCGTACACCACTTTGCGGGTGGCGGTGGTGACGGGGCCGCGGCATTTCAGCACGGCACCCACGTCCGGGACCGGCTCAAAACACACCTCCGTTCTTTCGCTCACCCAGCCCATGCGGATCAGGAGCACCCGCAGGGCGTGTTCGCAGCATTGATACATGAGGGTACCCGGCATGACCATGTCGTCCACAAAGTGACAGGCCAGAAACCAGTCGTCCGGATGGATGTCGGCTTCGGCCATGATCCGGCCCAGGCCGTAACGGCCGCCCGCGGGATCCAGCAGCTGTATCCGATGAATGAGCTTCATGCGTCCACCGGGAAGTTTCAGGGAGGAAGACAGCTGGATCCCGGCAAACAGATCGCCGAAACAGGCGGCCGGATCCCCGTTTCTCAAGGCGTCGATCCGGCCGTCATCATAGGTCGCCCGGAAAACAGGAACCAGGGGCCGCCAGCCGTTAATGACGCCGCGGGCGGGCTGCTTCTCCTCATGGGTCAGTACAATGCCGCCGGACGCCCGGACTTCCTCGGGGGTAAAAAAACCGGCGCAACCGTTCCGCATGGTAATCACATGACGGGAGCCGATCTTCCCGTCGAATTCGAAAAAGAAAAGATAGGTCTTGCCCTGACGCACAAAACGGTTGATCCTGATTTCGTAACGGATGGTGTCTCCCGGCCGGGGCAGCCCTTCATGAAAGGTGGCCACGGCGTCAAGGAGACGATAACTGCGTTCTCCCTTTACGGCCAGGTCGATCCCCAGCCAGGCGCATAAAAACAGATCGGCCTGACCGGCCTCGATGGAAATGCACACCGGCGCCCTGCCCCCGTCCAGGTACCAGGCGTCCGGTTTCACGTCATGTTCCGTCACCACCGCACCGGACTTGAGTGAGCCCTTCTCCCCCTCTACCGACAGGATCCGGTCGACCAGCATGAGCGGCTCGTCCGGAAGACGAACCCGCACCGGGTAGGTATCTACCACGGCAAACATGGGCCCGAGGACTTTTCCCGCGGATCCCACGGCGAATTCCATGCACATTTCCCGGGGAAAGGCCGGGGAGGAAGCCGGGACAGGAGCGGAATTGGATACCGGAGCGGCGGACGGCCGACGTTCCGGTTCTACCGGGTGAACCGGACTGACCGCTGGCTGCAGGGCAGCGATTTCGGCAATCGCTCCGGCATCACCGGCTGCCATGGCTTTTTCCAGAAGCTGCGTCTGAAGGGCAAACGTCCGGGCGAAAACTTCATTCATCTGGTCGGCAAACTCAAGAAATGACTGGTGGGCCCGGGCGGTGATTTCCGAATCCCGGACGATGTCCCGCATAATGGCCGAGGCGTGTTCATCCCGGTGTAAATCAGCGCGGGAAACCGCCGCTGCGTCACGACGTGCAGATACCGGCAAAGCAACGGACAGTTTTTTCACCACGCCCACACCGGAGGCGGACTCCCGCCGGTGCGCAAGGGATTCAGGAATTATCGGAAAATCCGGGACACCGCCGGTTTTTACGTGAACCAGACGGCTGGGGTCCATGTCCCCGGCAATGGACGGCAGCAGCAACGCCTCGAGGCAGGAGGACCGGCCGTAAAGAAAATCGAGATTGACCGGAACCCGCTCGGCAATCAATGTTCCCAGAAATTTCAGCAGGGCGGCATAACTGTCTTCCGAGCGGTGGCAGATGGAAACCGCCAGGTGAGGTAAATCGCCGAGGATGTTCTGTATCATACGGCTGCAGGAATTGTGAGGTCCCATCTCCAGAAAAACCCGGACCCCGTCGCGGTAGGCGTGCCGGATCGTCTGGGTGAAATCAAAGCCGTACACCGCCTGGTCGAGAATGGATTGGGCCGCGGCCTCGGACGTCAACTCATAGGATCGGCCCCTGGCGCAACTGTAAAAGCGGACATTTTCTGGCGGTTGTACCGGAAAAACATGAAGCGCCTTGTAGGCATCCTTGACCGGAACCGCCGCGTCGCAATGAACCGTCACAACACCTTCCAGGTACACGGCCTCGCAGCCGATGGCCCGGATGGCTTCCTCGACCTGGGCTTTGCGGCCGCCGATAACGCATTCAGTCGGCGTATTGACGATCAGCAGACGGACAGCCGGAAATCCACGGGTCACTTTTTTGACCCCGGCCGCGTCCCGGTTGACGACGGCCACGCACCAGTCGACCGTTTCTTCCGGAGGGACGTTCCAGACCTGCCTGGCCGCGTTGCAGGGCCCGGCCAGTTGCGTCGTGAACAGATCCGACGCCTGCATTCTTTCCAGCATTTCGATGCGCTGTCGCCAGGCGCCGGTGGCGAACAACCCGGCGGATTCACCCAGGCTGTAACCGATAACGGCCTCCGGTTTGAGGTTAAACTGTTCCGCCAGGCAGGTCGTCAGACCGCCGTAGGAGACCTGCCCGATAATCATGTGCAGCGGATCGGAGGCGATTTTTTTCCGGCTCTCCTCTTCCCATCCGGGCATCCAGGAATGCCGAAAGGGGAAATAGCATTCCGGCAGGAACCGGTCCCTGAGCTTTCTGGCTTCCCGGTCCATGATGCGCATGACTTCCGGAAATTCGATGCCGATATCCCGGCCCATGCCCAAATAGTGGTTGCCGGAGCCGGGAAAGATAAAAGCGATTTGACCGCCGGCCGCGCCTACCGGGGTCACGCTGGTGGTATAGCGGATACCCCTTCGGCCGCTGATGCTGGCGGGTTTGTCGCTGGTGATCTTCTGCCTGGCCTCGTCAACAAAGCGACTTAACTCCATCACGTCCGCAGCCACGATGGCCACGGCATAGGATCGGCCGCCGTCCGGGTTCCTGGCGAGATACCACTGCCTGGCGACTTTCTCGATGTTGGCGTCTTTCTCATCGATCGTCCGGATGTGCTCCTGCAGGGCGTCCAGGCGCTGAAGCAGTTCCCGATTGTTATTCCCCTCGACAATAAACAGGCCGGCCGCGTCCGGACGGAAGCCAAGCGGCTTCTTCCGTTCCATTTCCATCCGGCGCAATAACGCCGCCGGTGTTTCAGGCGGATAGTCGTATTCCTCGGTAATGACATGCATGCAGACGCCGTCAGCGGTGACAGCCGCCGTACAGGCCCGGCGGGGGCCGTCGATCCGGTTCCGCAGCCAGCAGCAGGGAAAATGCGGCACATGAAAAAAGGTCTCATCAAACCAGGGCTGGGCCGGAGCGGTATAATTGACCAGGGGCGGTATGATCTGCTGGTAAAGACAGAGGCTGGTTTTGACAAAAGAGGCCAAACCGGCGGCGGCGCCGGTATGCCCGATATTGGACTGGACCGAACCCAGGGCGCATTGTTTCGCGGTTCCGGCCTCGGACTTCCTGAAAAAGTCGCCCAGGGCCGTTGCCTCGATATGATCTGTTACGGGATCGCCGCTGCCGCTGGTTTCCATCAGGGATACGGTGACCGGATCCACTCCGGCGTCCTGAAAGGCACGCTCCAGGGAAACGCCGTAGGCTTTTCCCAGGGCGGCGGCGAAGGCTTCCTGCTCGCCATCCATGACATCCCGGCTGCCGGCGCTGCCGAACCCCTTGATGACGCAATAAACGCGGTTGCCGTCCGCCACGGCGTCTTCCAGCCGCTTCAGCACCAGGGCCGCCGTCCCCTCGCCCGGCAGATGTCCGTCGGCCTGAAGATCAAACGGACGGACCCGGCCGGACCGGCTGAACCGGTGGTGGACATCGTCGACGACCATCCGCCGGACATCTCCGGAAAGGTCTACCGCCCCCACCAGGAAGGCATCCGTCTCAAAAAGCTGCAGGGAACGGACGCCGATCTCCAGCGCCCGCAGTCCGGATGCCGAATCGCAGGAGACGACAAAGCCCGGTCCGCCCAGCTGGAATTCCTTGGCAACGCGGCTGGCCATGATGCCGCCCAGGGCGCCGACCACCCGGGAAGAAACCAGGGGGGGCGACCAGGCATCCCGGATGGACTCGATCCAGGCCCGGTTGTCATCCGGCGACCCGGTCAGGCCATACCGCTGTTTCCAGCGGTCAAACTCATTGGTCAGATTCCAGCGGAAATGATAATCATTGGCTTCGGCGTCAAAATCCATACCGATCACGACCCCCATGGCGGGACGCTTCTCCCGCAGGGGCAATCCGGCGTCGATCATCGCCTGGCGGCAGGCCTTCAGCACCAGCAGGTGCTGACACAGGACATGATCAATTTCATTGGGCGGAATATGGTATTCGCCAATTAAAACCGACACGTCGTCGATGAAAACACCGTGGTCGATATCCGCGCCAAGAAAGTGTCTGGCCGCCGCATCACATCCTCGCCAGCGGTCAGGGGAGCGCCGCGTAAAAAGTGAGTCTCCGCGGAATACGGCTTCCTGAAACCGGCGCAGCCCGGCAATTTTTCCGAAAACCGCTTCCATGCCCACCACGGCGATATCCGGGGCACGGGGGGGCGGGTCGCGGTCCTGATCGGCGGTAATCGCTATTGAAGAGGCGGTAATGTTCGCCGCCATCTCCTGCCCCGTCCACTGTTCCAGCAGAATATGGGCGTTGATACCGCCGAACCCGAAGGAACTTACCGCCGCCCGGAGGGGTTCGCCCGGCTTCAGGGGACGCCACTCTTCAGTCCGGGTCTGCACCCGGAAAGGACCGCCGATCAGGGGGCTGTTGTCGGACGGAGCCGAAAAATTGGCGGAAGGCGGCAGGGTCCGGTTCTCGAACCCCAGCAGGGTCTTGATCATGCTGGCGGCGCCCGCCGCGGTCAGCAGGTGACCGACCATGGATTTGATGGAGCCGATGGGACACTGTCCGGCGGTCCAGCCGGTTTCTCCCCACAAGGCGCTCATGCTGGCCAGCTCCACGGCGTCGCCAACCGGGGTTCCCGTGCCGTGGCATTCAATCAAGCCCACATCATGAGCGGACCATCCGGCCTGACGGTAGGCGGCTCGCATGGCGCGCAACTGTCCCTCGGTTTCGGGGGAGAGAAGATTACCGCCGATGTCGTTGGACAGACCGATACCGCGGATCAGGCCGTAAATATGGTCGCCGTCCCGGAGGGCGTCGGTCAGTCGCTTCAACACGAACACGCCCGCCCCCTCCCCCACCACCAGTCCGTCCGCATCGGCGTCAAAGGGACGGCATCGGCCGGACGGGGACAGGGCCCGCAGCTGCGTGAAACCGACCTGGGTATAGAGAATCTCCGGCCGGGAAACACCGCCGGCGATCATGGCGTCGGCCCGGCCGGCGGTCAATTCATCGCAGGCCAGCTTGACCGCGTACAGGGAAGTGGAACAGGCGGCATCAAGGGTGTAGGACCCCCCGCCCAGACGAAAGGCCTTGGCCAGAAGAGAGGCCGGCTGGCTGGTCACCCTGGCCGAAATAATATCCGCCGGTTCCAGTGGCTGCGCATCATCATCCGCGACCTGTTCCCCGAATAACCGCTGCCGCAGCTGCCGACCGATGATCCGGTTGGCCATGGCGGAAGATCCCTCGGTGGGCAGGGCGATAGCCGCCAGGATCACGCCGGTCCGGCTGCGGACGATGGACGAAGAACGGCATCCGGCAAAAGCTTCTCTGGCGGCGGCGAGCGTGTAATGATAAAGCGGGTCCAGCCGTTTGAGAAAAGACGCCTCGATTTCAAACCCTTCTCCGTCAAAATCCAGATCAACCACGCCGGCCCGCATGGAATAGGTCTTGTCGACGGTAAATCGGTCGCTGTACACTTCCCGGGGCGGCACAACCCAGCGGTGGCCCGGAATTTCAGAGACCACGTCCCTGCCCGCGGCGATATTCTTCCAGAGGTCACGGGTGGTGGATGCGCCGGGGAAAACCCCGCCCATGCCGACAATGGCGATTGGTTCCTGTTTTGGCATATTACCCAGATTTGTCCTTAAAAAATTGAACGTTCCGGTTCTCTTGATTGAGATGAAGCGTGTTTTGAAGCCATCCCCCCGGCAAACGGGGAATTTCCCTTTTGTTTTTATACCTCCCGTTATAAAATTGTCAACTGTAACCGCAAGGCCAAAACCTTGTGAATCCGTTTGACACCGCCGGCCCTGAATGTTATGACATCAAAATTAATTTTATCCGATACTTGAGACACTTGTCCTGAATCGTAACGCCGGCCGGTGAAGGCCGGTATGATGACATTTAAGGAAAGGAACGAGCGATGGGGGGACCCTACCTGCCGGTCGAACCCGGAAGAAAATGGTTCAAGGAAATCACGGTCAACGCCGTATTCCTCTTTCTCGGCACGGCCATGGAAGCGGCCGCCGTCAGAGACCCGGATATAAAGAAGGAGGTCGATACCTGGGAGAACGGCTTTACCCTGATGATGAACGTGCTGCCCCACGGCCCGTACATGACCTTTGAAAAAAGTGACGACAGGCTTTTCTATCGGGGAATTAAAATAAAGGATCGGGGCAATGATATCAGGGAACGCATCGCCAAGGGCGGCGAGGTCAAACTCTGGGGGGCCAAATTGCGGGACGTGGATGTTATCATCAATTTTAAAAATATCGAATGCGCCTTCATGGCCCTGACGCCCCAGATGGGCACGCCCCAGGCTTACGCCGAACGCCGGCTGCTGGTCAAAGGGGATCTGGTCAAGGTCATGTCTTTTTCCCGCTGTCTCAATGTCCTTCTGGCCCATCTCTATCCCCGATTCATCTGCGCCATTCTGGTCAAGCGTCCGCCAGGCATGGGCCTGAAAAAACAATTGATCCGCATGCGGATCATGCTGGATATCGCCCTGGGCATGCCCAGGCATATTCTGAAATCATTTTATATCGACCTGTAAAAACGTTAATGCAAATCAGGAGCGAGCCATGTTGCCGTTATACTATGAATTTTACAATTCCTGCAAAATCATTTCCGGTAAGAAAGCACTGGACAACCTGCCTTACGAACTTCGTTTCTTCGGCGCCACCCGCCCCCTGATCATTACCGACAAGGGTGTTGTCGCGGCCGGTCTGATGGACCTAGTCAAGAACGCGTTCAAAAGCTCGGACATGACCATCGGCGCCATTTTTGACGACGTGCCGCCGGATTCATCCGCCAAACTGGTCACCCAGATCGCGGCCGTTTATAAAGAAAACCGCTGTGACTCCCTGGTCGCGGTCGGCGGCGGTTCGCCCATGGACACCGCCAAAGGGGTCAATATCGTCATCAGCGAAGGGTCGGACAAACTGATGGATTTTATGGGCGCGGACATGCTGACCAAGCCCATGCGGCCGTTCATCGCCATCCCCACGACCAGCGGCACCGGATCGGAAGTGACCCTGGCGGCGGTTATTGCCGACACGGACAAGGGCATTAAAATGCCGTTTGTGTCCCAGAAACTGATCGCTTCGGCCACGATCCTGGATCCGCGCATGACCATCACCATGCCGCCGAAAATCACCGCCGCGACCGGTATGGACGCCCTGACCCACGCCATGGAAGCGTATACCTGTATTCAGAAAAACCCCATGAGCGACGCTTACGCCCACGCGGCCATCAAGATGATCAGCGAATACCTGGTCAAGGTCGTCTCCAACGGCAAGGACGAAGACGGCCGACTGGCCATGGCCAACGCCGCCACCCTGGCCGGCGCCGCCTTTTCAAACTCCATGACCGGCATGGTCCATTCCCTGGGACATGCCACCGGCGGTGTCAGCCATGTTCCCCACGGCGTGGCCATGTCGATCTATCTCCCCTTCGGGTTGGCGTACAACAGGAAAAAGACCGGCGACTATCTGGCGGAAATGCTGCTGCCCTTCGGCGGCGTCGACGAATACGTGAAAACGCCCGCCAACCGCAGGGCCGACAGGCTTATTGAACTGGTCATTGAAATGCGGCGGAGCCTCCGCGATCTCTGCGGCCTGCCGATGACCCTCAAGGAAGCCGGGGTGAAGGAAGGCGACCTGGAAAAAATCGCCCGGCTCAGCATTGATGACCCGGCCCTGACCTTCAATCCCGAAGAAATGGATTACAACGACGCCCTGGAGATTGTCAAGCGGGCCTATCAATAAGAAAACGGCCGGTAAAACGGTAAGACGCGGCCGCTATGCCGGCGTTACGTAACAGCTGGACGAGAAGGTCAGGGCAATGTTGGAGGAATAGACCACGACCTGCTTGAGCAGGTCGAGCAGTTCCATATGCACTTCATGGGTAGCCAGGGATTCTTTCTGCTGCCGGTGAACCCGGTGCAGATGCTGCAGCCGGTATTTGGATTCCAGATCCAGGTATATCCGCTCCTGGCCCATGATCCGGCAGGAACGGTCCGGTGAGGGTTCGGCGAACGCTTCCTTCAACAGGCGGATGTGGTTGCAGACCTTCTGATGATAAATCATCAGTTCTTCCTTCCCTTCTTCGGAAAAATCCTCATCCAGCTCCTGTTTTTTGGCGATCAGGGGCATAATATTCCGGTGGATCAGATCGCCGATGCTTTCCATGTCCTTGGCCATGGACATCATGGCCATGGCCTCATTGACGATTTTTTCGCTGACGTTCTGCCGCAGGACCCGGTTCAGATAATCCCCGATCTTCTCCTCCAGGAAATCGATCTTCTTTTCACGCATGTCGATTCCTTCCAGCAGGGTCAGTTCCGGAAAAATTTCGTCCCGCTTGGGAATTTCGCGCCGGAACAGGGCTGCCTCTTCCTTCTCGCTGATATCCCTGGCGATAAACCGTTCATCGGAGATAAAAGGAATGATCACCGCCCGCAGCATGCGCTCCAGCAGTTTGGCCATCCGGGAAATTTCCGTGCGGGCCAGTCCGATGGCGACTTCCGGTGTCTCGATACTTTTTTCATCCAGATACCAGGTCAGCATATCCTTGGATTGTCTGGTTTGAGCCCGTTCCGGAATTATTTTCATGATAAACCAGGCAAAAAGGGATGTGAAAGGAAGAAATACCAGGGCCATGCCGAGATTGAAGACGGTATGGGCGTTGGCGATCTCCCGTCCGTGACCGGCGCTGAGCAGCGTCGTTAATTTCCGGGTCAGATCGGCAAAATCCGGGATCCAGAAAACAAACAGCAGCACGCCGGCGATCTTGAAGGCCACATGCGCCATGGCCACCCGTACGGCCTCCCGGGACATGCCGATGCAGGCCAGACCGGCGGTGACGCAGGTGCCGATATTGGATCCCAGTACCAGCGGGATGCCGGCCTCCAGGGAGATCAGCCCCTGCTCGGCCAGGACGATAAGAATCCCGATAAAGGCGCCGCTGCTCTGAATAACGGCGGTAAAAAGAATGCCGACCAGCAAACCCAGCAGGGGGTTTTCCAGCTGGTGAAACAGATAATACAGGTCGGCATTGGTCTTCAAGGGTGCCATGGCGTCACCCATGATTTTCATGCCGTAAAAAATCAGACCGAAACCGAGCACGATATCACCGATCGTTTTTACCCGTCTCCGTCGGGCCAGCATTCGCAGGCCGAAACCCGCGGCCACGGCCAGAAGCGCGTAATCGGCGAATTTGAACGCGATCAGCTGGACGGTAACGGTGGTGCCGATGTCCGAGCCCAGAATCACGCCCAGGGACCGGGAAAAGGTCATCAGTTCCGCCTGGACGAAGCTGACCAGCATGACCGTGGTGGCGCTGCTGGACTGAATGACCATGGTGACAAACGCCCCTACCAGCAGGGCGATCACGCGGTTGCTGGTCATGGCGGCGAGGATCAGCCGCATCTGATGGCCGGCGGCCATTTTCAGGCCCTCGCTCATTTTTTCCAGACCGTACAGGAACAGGGCCAGACCGCCCAACAAACCGACCGCCAGAAATGTCCAGGAGATACCGCCGGCAGTTTCTCCGGACGCGCCGGAAGAGGCCCAGCCGGTGTCCGCGACCGCCAGCGCCAGCAATACCAGTAATCCCGGGAAAACTATTTTATCGCCAGCCCTTTTCATCCTATCCCCTGCACCTTGCACCCTAAACCTTACACCTTGAACCGTTTTTATGTTTTATGCACCAGTTCCCTGACCCTGTCGAGGAGGGGCGGATCAAGAGGGCGCCAGCGGGGCCGCACCGCGTGTCCCGCCTCCCATACGAATTCAACCACCTCAATCTTTTCCTGGATGTATTTTGTTTTTCGCTGGCCGTATTCGACTGCGGGATAATACTCCAGCCACATCATGCGCTGGTAATCGATATTAAACTTCCGGATGATACAAGAAGCCAGAGGGCCCGCCCAGCCCTTGACCGAGATCTTTTCTCCCGGCACATCGGAGACAACGATGATGATCGGGCGCAGGTAAAGAACGTTGTCTGCCGGTCCGTCCGCACCGAGGTCGAAAATACGCAGCCGGATTTTCCCTATCGCCAGGCCGAATTTCCTGCTCAACCCTTCCCAGCTGAAAATATCATTATAAATGATCATCGGTGAGATGGTTGTATTCATCCGGTAAGCCGTCCATAAATTCGCACCAGCCGGTCAGGCAA
The DNA here is from genome assembly GCA_040753795.1 of Thermodesulfobacteriota bacterium. Lineage (NCBI taxonomy): Bacteria > Pseudomonadati > Thermodesulfobacteriota > Thermodesulfobacteriota bacterium. The sequence goes on along the minus strand of JBFMDX010000012.1, from coordinate 14,675 downwards.
TTCACGGACATCGGAAATCACGCTGTGCCGCACCCGGCCGTACAGATCATCCAGCTTGCTGTCTCCGGCTATATTGATAGTGATGCTGTGGACAATAATCCCCTTCGTCCTTGCTTCCAGCAGGGAACGCCGGGTGTCGGCCAGAGCGTAATCCCGTTTGTAATCAATGTCGTTCGGAAAACCGTCGCTGATGATAATCAGCAGCCGGGTACGGGCGGTCATATCCGTGAACCTGGCCGTGGCATGGCGGATGGCGGCGCCCATGCGGGTGTTCCGCTGCGGACTGATCATGCCGATCCGGCGCCTGACGTCGTCATTGATGGGCTCGTCAAAAGATTTAATCTGAAAGTAATCGACCCCCAGGCGCCCGGTCCCCGAAAAGCCGGCGATGGCAAAGGAGTCACCGGTCACGCTCAGGGCTTCGCAGAACAGGACCAGGGCCTCTTTTTCCACGTCCAGAACCATGGCCGTATCCGATCCGGCCACCTTGTTGGAGGTGGAGCGGGAGAAATCCAGCAACAGCAATACGGCCACGTCCCGCTGGCTTTTCAGCCGTTTGATATAAATCCGTTCCGAAGGCGTCCGACCCGCCTTCTTGTCGACGGCATATTCCAGCAGCTGGCGGTAATCAAATTCTTCCCCTTCCCGCCACTTACGAAGAACGGTTATCCCCTCCGGTTTGAGCATTTCAAAGGCGTAACGGATTTTCTTGACCAGGCCGGCATACCGGGACAGGGTGTCACGGTAAAAGTCAGTTTGTTCCGCCGTCACCGTCCGCTGACGGACCATGACATGGCTGGCCAGGTAGTCGCCGATGTGATGATCCCATTCAGGATAACGAAAAATGCAGCTTCCGAAATCATCCGTTCCGGGTGCTTCGGTATTGAGTTCCCGGTACAGCGCTTCCATGTCAAGATCCGCCGGAGAGATGGTCACGCGGGCAGCGGCGGTGTCCTGGCTGGTGGTGCCCCGCCGGACATCATGAATCATCTCCCGCAGATCTTCCGGAGACAGCCTGCCGCCCTGTTCCTGGAGCCGCCTCCGGATCATCGACCGGGGCACCGACTGGCCGGAAAGGCGGGCGATTTTTTCCTTGATCATCCCGGCCTGTCGCTCGTAGGAAGCGAAAGCAGCATAGAACAGGTCCGGACGCACCCGCAGGCCAAAGGGGGTGGACAGCGGCACATAGTTTCCGCCGGTGGGGAAGATATCCCGGCACGGACCGGTCAGCACCTGCCGGACCCCTGCGGCGCTGGCCTCGGGATATGCGGCACCGGCCGTGAAGGCGGTAAAAATCCGGAAAATGTTATTGGCGGCGATGCGATTCCGCTCACCTGCCCCGAGCCATGGCTGCATGTCATCATTAAGGGCGATACCGGCGAACAGGATCGGCATCAGAGCGGGCAAGTCAACGGAGCGGAGCATGGTTCTCGCCTCTTCCCGAGCCAGAGGGAAGTACCGTTGGGCACCCGCGGGATAAGCGTTTTCAAGCAGGGTGCGGATTCTTCCGTACTCGAACACCGAAAACAGGTCGCCGGCGATTCGGGGATCGGGAAACGCCTTGAAAAAACGGTCCAGGTCGCCGGCGTCCCCCTCGTCCGGACATTGTAAACCGGCCGTTTCAGCGTACAGATCCGCGAACCTTTCCAGGTCAAAATCAAAGGTATTGAACTCAAGCAGGCCCGCCTCGATCCAGGCCAGGGCTTTGTACAGGAAATCGTTCCGGTGATGATCCGGAAAGCGGCCGATCTCATCGGCCAGGAAAATCGTGCGGCCGTCGAAAAAGGCCAGCGCTTCCCCATTATCCGTTTCCCGGACCGGACCGGTCATGGCGGAAACAGGCTGAATCGGGACCGGCCGACCGCACCGGGCCTGCAGATAAGTCGACAACCGTTGCCGATTCAGCGACAGCACACCGGTTTCACGCAGGCGGTGGCAGGCTTCCAGCGCGGATCGCGTGTCCAGCCCCAGAAATTTCAGTCCCCGGGATTCGTCCTTCTGATACCGGGCCAGGCCTTCTGAAACAAACTGTTCCAGTCCTTTTTCAGCCAGCAGCGACAGTTCCCGGTTGAGGGCGTCGGCAAAGACACAGGCCAGATTGAAATCATGCCGGACAACCCGTCGCAGCTGTTCAATCCGCCAGGTGCGTTTGCCGGCCGGCCAGGAACGGACCGCCCGGGGAAACACGGCGGAAAAGCGGCGGAACTGATTATACGTCAGATCATGGGCAAAAACGTCGGCGAGAAATTTCAGCCAGGCGCTTCCGGCGGAAGTCCCCCGGGGGCCGATGATTTCGGAAACCACTTCCATGGGCTCGGCCGACAGGGCATAAAGCCATTTGCGTTTGAGTAAATCCAGAATTCGGAGGAATTCGTCCGCCAGTCCGTCGTCCCCCCAGATCAGTACGGATCCGAAACTGCCGGCAATGATCTCGGCGCAGGTGGTGTTTTCGTCCCCCTCCCTGCGAATGGCCCGGCGGTAACGGTCTATCCTTCCGGGGCCGACACCGGCAGCGATCAAGCGCACATATCCCCCGGCAATGGCCCGGCCGAGGGAAGTCGTCAGAGACAGGCCGTAAATGATATCATCGGCCATTGCTCCGGTCACGGCGGAATCCGGCTCAATTTTCTCGCGCTCCAGCCGGGCGCGGAATTCCCCGGCCGTTTCCGGATCGGCCAGAGCCAGCTTTCTCATGGGTTCGGCAGAAGGAGACAATACGTTTTTCATCTCAACAGCGGTCAGGGGGGGCGCTAAAACACATCCCGAACGAGATCCTCCATAGTCTCCTGCAGCCCGGCATCATCCGTCAGCGGCAGGCATATGGCCGTCCGGCAGGCATCAACGGGGGGAACACCGCCGGCGATCAGCCGGGCGGCATAAACCAGAAGCCGTGTACTGGCCCCCTCGGTCAGGCCGTGGTCCCGGATATTCCGTATCTTCTGCCCCAGGGCCACCAGCTTACCGGCGGTCACTTCGTCGGTCCCGGTCTCCCGCTGCAGAATCGTCACTTCCTGGTCAAAACCCGGATAATCAAAAGCAAAGGAAATAAAGCGCTGCCGTGTGCTCTGCTTGAGGTCCTTGAGAACGGATTGATAGCCGGGATTGTAGGATATGACCAGGGCGAAATCCGGATGGGCCTTGACCACCTCTCCTTTTTTATCGATATAAAGCGTCCGGCGGTCATCGGTCAGCGGGTGAATAACGACGGTGGTGTCTTTTCTGGCCTCGACGATTTCATCACAGTAACAGATGGCTCCCATTCGGACCGCCGCCGTGAGCGGTCCATCCACCCAGACGGTTTCATCTTTTTTCAGCATGTAGCGGCCGACCAGATCGGATACGAACAGGTCTTCATGGCAGGCGACGGTGATCAGCGGGAGATGAAGGCGGTAAGCCATGTACTCAACAAACCGTGTTTTTCCGCAGCCGGTCGGCCCTTTGAGCATGACCGGCAGCCGCCGGTCATAGGCGGCCTCGAACATTTCAATTTCATTGCCGGAAGGAAGATAGTAGGGTTCCTCGGCTATCATAAAGTTCTCCGGCACAAGACCGGCTTCTTTTCTGGTCACGATGCGTCTCCCCTGTTCTTGCCTCACGGGGCCGGTAAGACCCCGTAAAGATTTTACGTGTTCAGGTATCGTCCGTTAACGAATGAAAAAGAGATTCCCTGCTTGACACCCGGTATAAATCATGGCTATATGCCGGATAGTTTTCCCGGCTCCGGCCGGCGCCCTTGATGTTGCAACCGGGGTATCTCTGATAATGAGAATCCGGACTCCCTCATTCGCGATACCCGCAAGACATGAGACGTTTTCATAGTATATATGGACGCAATTAGCAACCCCAATCACGAACCGCTCGTCCTGACCAGAGGTGATAAAACCGTGTTCCTGGTGGGCACGGCCCATGTTTCCCGGCAGAGTGCTGAACTGGTCAGTTCCATCATTGCCGACAAGCGGCCGGACACTGTCTGCGTGGAACTGTGCCAGCCCCGGTTCGATTCCATCCGCGACCGCAACAAGTGGCGGGAAATGGACCTGTTCAAGGTGGTCAAGGAAAATAAGGCCTTTCTGCTGCTGGCCAACCTGCTGCTGGCCTCCTTTCAGAAGAAAATCGCCGACCAGTTCGGCATCAAGCCGGGCGAGGACATGATCAGCGCCATTACGGCGGCCGAAGCCGTCGGCGCCCGCATTCACCTGGCCGATCGGGAAATCCGCATCACCCTGGCCCGGATCTGGAAGGCGGTCGGATTTTTCAGTAAAATGAAACTGCTTTTCCAGTTGCTGACCGCCATCGTCGGGGCCGACGACGTCAAGGAAGAAGACATTGAGCGGCTGAAACAGGAAGACGTGCTTCAGGTTATGCTTTCCGAACTGGGATCATCCTTTCCGGTGCTGCAGAAAATCCTCGTCTATGAGCGCGACCGGTACCTGGCCCACCGGATCAAAAACGCGCCGGGCCAGACCATCGTGGCGGTGGTCGGCGCCGCCCACGTGCCGGGCATCCGCCAGTTCTGGGATACCGAAGACGACATCACTGAACTGGATACGGTCCCTCCGCCGGGAATTTTTTCGCAAATCGTCAAGTGGTCCCTGCCGCTGGCCATTATCGCGGTGCTGGCCGCCGGCTTCATTTACGGCGGGAAGGATACCGGGATGCAGCTCGTCGGCATCTGGGTCGGGGTCACCAGTGCCATGGCCGCCCTGGGGGCAATCGTGTCCTGGTCCCATCCCATCACCATTCTCGTCTCCGCGGTGGTGGCGCCGGTCACGACCCTTCATCCCCTGCTGGCGGCGGGCTGGATCGCCGGTCTGTCCGAAGCGCTGCTCAAAAAACCCACCGTCGGCGATCTGGAAGACCTGCCACAGGACATCACTTCTTTAAAGGGGTTCTGGAAAAACCGGGCCACCCATATCCTGCTGGTCACCGCGCTGGTCAATCTGACGGCCTCCCTGGGCACGTTCATCGCCATCCCCCTGATCGCCCGCGCTTTCGGCCACTAACCCGGACATCAGGGTTATATCGAGGCGATCGTCAATCTGAACCACTACCAATTGCGCTCAAAATCCATCCGATTCACAGATATGGTGCTTATTCCCCGTCATCTGTTTTTGCTCTCGATCTTGTCAACTAATTCTGATATTATAATAAAATCAATAAACAGCATGAGGGAAAACCCATGGAACCGTCCGGAAAGAAACATGTCATTTACAAACCCATGTCCAGCGGCGACGCCAAAACCGTAAAAATATTTCCTGACCCGTCAACCGGCAGCAAGCTGAAAGTCAAGGAGCAGTCCCAGCTCATCAGTCTGAATGAAAAAACAGCCGGCCTGCGGGGGAAAAAAAGCGGCAAAATCAGATACCTGATTGACCGGATCAATTACCTGAACTTCCAGGATGAAACCATCATCATCAACTTTCAGCATAAGAATCACGATTACAAGATCAGCAAGCATGTCATGCCTCAACCCTGTCAGGGGGAGACCCTGGAGTGCGTGTGGACGGATATTGACGATCTGATCCCGGTATTTAAAAATTATCGCCTGACCAACCTGCTGATCCAGGATAACAACAAAGTCCTTCAGGTAAAACCGCGGGTGGTCAGCGCCACCCGGACCAAAATCGTCCTCAAGCTTCCCAGCATGTACGAGGAAATCAACAAGCGCCGGGTGAAACGGTATGACAGTACCGGCGTGCAGGTGCAGATGGTTCAGAACAGCAACGTCTATCGCGGCACGCTTCTGGATTTCAGCACCATGGCCTTTCATGTCCGCCTGGAGCGAAAGTATTCCCCCACCTTCAAATGGATCAACTCCAACACCAAGGTCAACCTGATATTCAAATGCAACAAGGATACGGTTTATTCAGGGGAAGCCCTGATCTTCAAACAGAGCGGGACAAAAATCCACCGGGACATCGTGCTGGAGCCCCTGAACTTTCAAATCCAGCGGTTTAAACCCAAGGAGTTCCGCAGCACCCGCCAGGAACTGGTCCCCTCCCCCGACGCCATTATCCGGCATCCCCTGACGCAGAAAAGCATCCAGCTTAAAATACTGGATATGTCCGGATCGGGCTTTGCCGTGGATGAATTCAAGGAGGACGCCCAGCTCCTGCCCGGCCTGATCATCCCCGACACCATTCTGAAGTTCGGCAATCAGTTCCTGCTCAAATGCCGGGGACAGATTATCTACAGCCAGCCCGATAAAAAAAAGGACAACACCGTAAAATGCGGTATTTCCATTCTGGATATGGCGATCAACGACCACATGGATCTTCTGGCCATGCTCGGCCAGGCGGAGGACAGGAACTCCTATCTGTGCGACAAGGTGGACATGAACCTGCTCTGGGAATTCTTTTTCCGCAACGGTATCATTTATTCGGACAACTATGAATTTTTCCACAAGCACAAGGAGCAGGTCAAAAAAACTTACGAAAACCTCTACACCCGCAATCCCCATATCGCCCGTCACTTCATTTACCAGGACAAGGGGATGATTCTGGGCCATATGGCCATGCTGCGGTTCTATGAAAAATCCTGGCTCCTGTGCCTGCACACTTCACCGGACACCGTTCCCCAGCTGCACCAGAAACTGTCACTGCTCAAGCAGTCCTCCCGTTATGTCTATGAGTCCTATACTTTCGCCTCCTCCAACCTGGACTACCTGATCAACTATTTTGACGCCAACGACAAGTTCGCCAAATCCGTATTCAGCAGCATCACGCACAATACCCGCAGCCAGAAAGGATGTTCCATCGACTCCCTGGCTTACTTACGATACAAAGCGAAAGGCTCCGAAAACCAGGAATTGCCGGCCGGCTACACCTTGAGCACCGCGGTTCATGAAGAACTGGCCATCCTGGAAAGTTTCTACGAAAACAAATCCGGCGGGCTGATGCTCCAGTCCCTGGATCTTTCCCCGAAATCCTACGGCAGCATCAACAACCTCTCCAACGATTACCTGACGCTGGGATTCAGGCGAAAACGCTACCTGCTCTCCCTGAAGCTGGAACGGTGGCTCAAGGCCGTCCTGATGGTCAACACCTCGGACATCGGGCTGAACATGTCCGAATTCACCAGCTGCATCAAGATCTTTATCATCGACCGCAAGGAGCTCCCGGCGGAAGCGTTGTTTACGTCTCTTGAGCGCATCTGCCGCAACCTGAAAAAAGCCATCATGCCGATTTTTATCTATCCGGCCAGCGCTGCCACCGAACTGGGCATCTCGTATGAAAAGACTTACAATTTCTGGGCACTGGACACTCAACATACGGATCAGTTTTTTCAGCAGGTCAAGCGTTTGATGGAACAGCAGGAAACCGTCGCCGCTTCGGCCTGATTTTTTTGTTTGCTATCCGGTAAAAACATGATACGTTTCCATCACTGTTTACAGACGTTACCCATTAGATAGTGGAGCAGGCAGTGATGAGTACCAGCCAGATCATAAAAACCGGTTCACAGGTTACCGTCAAACCCGGCATCAATATTACCGCCTCCATAGCAGATGAATTCAGGGCCGAACTGCATGCCCTGGTCCAGGAAAAACCGGAATTTATTATCATCGACATGTCCGGCGTGGAAATGGTCGATTCCGTCGGCATCGGCGTCATGATCGCCGTTCACAACTCTCTTTCCAAAAACGGCGGCAAGCTGAAAATCAAAAACGCCGACCGAAACATCAAAACCCTGTTCAGCACCATGCGCCTGGACCGGCATTTCTCCGTGGAAGGCAGGGCCTAAAGCGTTCTCGTCCGGACGTTTCTGCCCTTGTCATCCCGACATCCCGCCTAATCCCTTTGTACCCGTAAATTCTCCGGGTCGAGGTTAGCCCCCGGCCGATCCCGGAAACTTCAGCCCATTATCGGGATCGCCTATGTTGAGCTATCCATCATTTCTTCGGCGACGTTTATAAAGGAATCAATTTTCTCCCTCAGTTCAGCAGAAATGTCGATGAATTCGCATCCAAACCCGATATTGTCCATCCATTGAGCATTCACGACCCACCGGATTTCAGATTTAATTTCGCGCATAAATTCCAGATCAGGATTCCCAACAATCCCCTTGAGGTGCAAAATGTCTCCAGCCTTGAGGTCGTCGGCCGCGTTGGTATCGGTTTTGTGCACCACCAACCCAAGTCCTAATTCACTCAGATTCAATACCTTTGAATCAAAAATCAGTCCCTTGTCATCTGAAAATGAAAAAACAGCTCGAATCATTTCATGATTTGGGAAGAAAAACCGCTTGAATTTCCGTTGTTCGATGATGTTATCGTTCATTGGCTCTCTTTCCGGGTTAATCGACCAGAGTAAAATCTTCAAGGATAAAGGATAAGGATAAGAACTTGCTTTTATGGCCTTTATCTATAGCAAGTGCGGCCTTGTGTGTCAATCTTATTCTGGGCGCTACATGTTGATCGGCAATCGGGGCGCTTAGGTCAGGCCGATTCAAGATTTGTATTTTTTTTTTCAAATTGTTACACTAAAAAATCATCATGGGTTGGGGTACAAAAGACAGACAAATTCCTGAACAACAATCATCATTACTGTTGTTAGTAACCATTCAGCGTAAGGGGGGAACAAAATGGTTAAAATCAGTAGGTCTCCGGCGGTCCTGTTATTAATAATGATATCGGCATTGCTGTTTGCCGCTCCGGCCATGGCTGAATCCGAAAAGAGCGTATCGGTGCAGTCTCTATACTCAGAGCCGTCTCCACTGCCGGCAGGCGTTCATGGTGATCTTATCAAATTTATAGAAGCAAAGGTCGTAATCCCTGATGCGCCCCCGTTTGATTCATGGCAGATCATGTATCGGTCTTCTGATGCGCTTGGCATGCCAAACGTCGTGACAGGTACCGTCATCGTGCCTGGGGCCTGGGATCATGGGAACGTGGTTATTTATTGCCCCGCCACTCAGGGGTTTAGCCAGAAATGCGCTCCTTCTTTTCAACTCAGGGCAGGCAACTACTGGGAAAACGATAATATTATCGCCATTCTTAAAGCGGGTTACGCCGTGTTAATAAGCGATTATCCCGGATATACCACTGGCGGGTATCCATCATACTGTAACGCTCATAACCAGGGTCATGCCGCACTGGATATATTTAAGGCTTCAAGGCAGATTCCTCACTCCCCGTTCAGCCATAGCGATAAAGTCGTTACCTGGGGGTACGATCAGGGCGGGCAGACCGCGGCGTGGGCGGGCCAGCTTCAGCCGTCTTATATGCCTGATTTGAATCTGGTTGGTGTTATAGCGGGCGGTGTTGTCGCTGATCTCATCCATGTGGGAAGAACCATGGACGGCGGACCAGGATCCAATTATTACCTTTTATTTTTAGCCGGGCTCTATTACCAGTATCCCAATGAAGTGCCGTTATATGATCTTGTAAATGAGGGAGGGCGTGAGGCCTTTGAAGGCGCGAGGGATTACTGTGTGTTCGACGGGTTGAGAATATATATGCATATCGGGACCAAAGCGTTAACAAAGGACGGCCTTACGATAAACGATTTAATTGAAAGGGTCCCCAGGGTGGCCGCGATTGTCGATGGCATGAAGCTCGGCAAAAGCCCGATCAACGCTCCGGTTTATCTGTATCACGGATCAGCTAATCCGTTTGTTCCCATGGATCAGGCCCTGGATCTCAAAGATGCTTATTGTAAAATGGGGATGAAGGTTTCTTTCCAGGTGTTTCCGACGGCCGAGCATATTATCCCGATGTTTCAGGTGGCACCATACGCGTTAGCCTGGATGAAAGACCGGTTTGACGGCGCGCCTCTGGATGAGACGACATTGTGCAGCACCGGCGCTCGTCCTGTATCTGACGCACAGAAGCCGGAAGATGATTTTGTGATTAAAATGGAAAACTGGCACGTGGACGGGATGGTTGAGATTGAAAATTTGAAACAGCAAGTCAAACTGCCGGACACAACCACAATGACTTGCGGCGCAAATATATCTTCTTTGAAACTTGAAAACGGCAGTATTAATTTGCCTCCGTTTAAGGTTAAAGTACGTGTCGCCTTTCTTCCAATGAAAGTGGACTTCAGGATGGAACAGCTTGAGCCGTTTACGGGTACTTTATACCTGGACAGCATAGGGACCATTACCATGAATGGTGTCGTAAAGAGCCATTTTCATGTGAAAAAATGGGGGGGGAAAGCACGTACCTCGACCCCGGTTGAGATGAAACTGTTTTTTAAAGGTCCTATTGCTGATTTTGCCTCAGGGAAAATGGTGCTTGAGGGCGAGGCCGTCATTCCGAAGATGGAGAGCATGAACGCGCTGGGAGGCATCGTTTCTATGATGTCTACCAGCATGATGTCCGGGCCCGTCAAATACCGTTACAGGGTATATCCGGGAGATCCCTATATGTACTAACCCGGATGATGCACGATCTGTAGGGGCAGGCCCCTGTGCCTGCCCAATCGATGGGCAACCACTGGGGGTTGCCCCTACAATTTGGAGCAGGTATAAAAAAGGGCGGTTTTTATCATAAAAACCGCCCTAAATGTTTTGCCTGTTTAATTGCGTATAATGACCCGAAGCCCTACGCCGTTACTCGGAACGGTTGGATTGCTCCTGTCATGGAATGCTGACCGGCATTGTGCCGCCTCGCTAAACCAGCTCCCCCCCCTGATGATGCGGTGTGTGCCGATGGTCGGTCCCCTGGGATCGGTAACAGCACCTGTCTGATAACCGCCGGGAAAATTGTTATACCAGTCTGAACACAATTCCCAGACATTGCCCAGCATATCATATAACCCCCAGGCATTAGGTCTTTTCTTCGCGACAGGATGTGTTCCGCATTGCTGGCATCGGATCTGCGCTCCTTTGCGTCCGGAGCAGTCATCGGCCCCGTTGTAGTCCGCGCAGCTATTGCCTCCATACCAGGCAACAGGATCCAATTCCGGGCCGTCATTAAGACTTAAGATGCTCAGAGGGCCGGTATATATGGCTGTTTTGCTTCCGGCGCGGCAGGCATATTCCCACTCAGCTTCCGTGGGTATATCGTAATTCATGTTATATTTTGCTTTTAATTTTTTTATAAATTCCTGGGCATCCAGCCAGGATATATTTTCCACGGGGCAATTTTCGCCGCAACCTGTAAAATAAGATGGATTGTTGCCCATCAGGCTGCGCCACTGTTTCTGGGTTACCTCCGTGGTTTGAATATAGAATCCCTTGCTGATGGTAACCTCGTGCTGATATTCGTCCATGTGACGCCCGGCTTCAGTTGTCGGGCTGCCTATCGTAAAACTTCCGGGACCGATCCATTTGAATTTCATACCCAGGGGGTTTGCAAAGACTTCAGCCGGGGTTAACGATAAGGATACGCTGTTTTCCTTATTGGCAAAAACGGTGACCCGTTCACTTGCCCTGGCAAGGCCTGATTCAGCGTCAATCTGGTACTCACCTGCCGGTAGTTCCATCCCCTGTTGAAATTCTTTATCATAATTCATTATTTTTATAACGGCATCGGAGGGATCGGTAGTAACTTTAAGGGTGCCCATATCAGAGGAAAACTGCATGTCGATTTTGTTGTCAGTTCCTGCTGAGACAACAGCGATTTGTTCTATTGGCGCGTGGTTTGGTGCCGTTGCGATTACTTTATACTGACCCGGTGCCAGCGGCATGCCGGGGCTGTATTCTTGCTTGATGTCAGGAAGGGTAATGGCAGCGTTTTTTATATTTGTGTTTACATAGAGACGTCCGGTATTGCCGCCATTTTCGACAGGAAGCTTGCTCCGTGCCGCCTCGGCGGTCCCTGGCGTTAAGGGCTTGACGGCATTTTCACCGGGGGATCGTTCGCTATTACCGGCATTCTCGACGGGAAGCTTGCCCCGTGCCGCCTCGGCGGTCCCTGAAGTCAAGGGCTTGACGGCATCGTCACCGGGGGATCGTTCGC
>JBFMDX010000012.1:0-2673 GCA_040753795.1 Thermodesulfobacteriota bacterium | reverse complement strand
TCACCGGGGGATCGTTCGCTATTACCGGCATTCTCGACGGGAAGCTTGCCCCGTGCCGCCTCGGCGGTCCCTGAAGTCAAGGGCTTGACGGCATCGTCACCGGGGGATCGTTCGCCAAAGTTCGAAAAGAAAAAGGCAAAAAGCCCCAGACAGACGAAACCCGATATTCCCGCAATAATGCCATAGCGAATCTTTTTGTTTTTCCGCAACGGAATGATGTTCCCTGCGTCCCGAGGCTCATCGGCAGCCGGAACTTTATCCGATTGGGCCTTGTTTTTTTCAGCCGGTTCAACGGGTGGGCTTTCCTGCATCTCGCGGGTGGCAGCGGCCGCCTCTTTTTCAGGAGCAGCTTTCTTTTTTGCGAAGGCGACTTTCTCTTTTTCAGCAGCAGCCTTCTTTCCATCGGCAGCAACCTTCTTTTTCTCGGCAGCGGCCTTCTGTTTTTGGATGTCAGTCTGCTTTTTTTCAGCAGCGGCTTTCTTTTTTCCGGTATCTTCCCGGGTGCCTGCCGTATCTCCGGCCTGCACCGGTTTGTATACGACCTTACCGGATTCATGTACGGCCTTACCGGCTTTGGCATCCTGTCGTCTTGTCATTTCAATCAGAAGGCGCAACAGCGGCTGATCAATTTCCCTGGTAATGTTCAGGTCGGGATAATCAATCTCGATGGTCGGCCTGTGCCAGTCGAGTATCTGGTATACGGCCTCTTCCCCCCTGGCGGACCCGGTCGCCGCCGCAACCAGAACACCGTTTTGCAAATAGAGACGCCCTTCTTCCTGTTCCCCTGGATTTACCTTCAGCGTACAGGAGGTTTTTTCCATTTCCGACATCTGGAGAAAAGAAGCCAGGCTGATGCCATGAAAGACGCCGCCGACGCCACCTGCCATTTCCTGCACCATTTTGTCTGCCAGGGCCGTAAAATCGATCGGCTTTTCAAAGTATCGAATTTCGCGGATGGACTTGATGGTGGACTCAATTTCACCGGATTCAAAGTGGGTCATAACGATGAAAGGAATACGCGCGTTGTTTTTCGTGATCGTTTTGAGTAATCCAAGGTCGCTCGTGGAGGGGGCGTACAAGTCGATAACAACAATATCGATTTTTGTCTTTTTGAGTGTGGTATCAGATTCCTGAAGGCTTTCCGCCGTAAGGATATCAAAATCACTGGCGTGTTCGTGTTTTCGAAGCAGGCTGGAGATTTTGTTAAGTATAAGCGTATCTACACTTACGAAAAGAATTTTCTTCATACAAACCCTTCAGTAGCCGTGTTGGACGCCCCCCAAAAAAATATACCATCTTTTTTGTTTTGTTTTAACATTTTTTTTAAGAAAATCAAGATTGAAATCATTTTTTAATTTAGACTGTTAGCAAAGGGGCGGGCTGTTGACAGGCAAGGTGACCCGGCTCCACGGCCCGGATATTTCACGAAGGGAATTGTATTTCGTTTTGGTCGGGGCGGCAGGATTTGAATCCATTGCCCCCGAATTTCATCAAACCCTTGATACTCGCGGCTTTACCTTTTATATCAGCCTGATATAAACATTTTCGTTTTATTCAATCCGTTCAATAAATGCATTTTTTCCAACCAAAATTACCAAATTCTACCAGGATTCTACCAGACCAAAATTTGAATTCTTAAACACCTTGGACGGTCTGGATGGATGAAAAGGGGCTGACATTCATTCTGTGTCAGCCCTCTTTTTTTTTGACGTGTGAGCTTGGGCTGTTTCAGAAAAAAATGATTATTCTCCCCAGGCACCCGGGCTCTCACCTTCAGTCTTGGACAGCTCCGAACGGTTTTTCCCCCATCGCCCGAAGCATCGCCCAGAATTTTCCTCCTGTGTCAGCCCTTTTTCATTCCCCCTTGGTTGACACCACCAGCCCAAATCGATTATAAAATTCAACAAGGGGGATTAAATCCAATCCAACACATTAACAGCCAATGAGAGGCGATACCGTAGGCTCCTCTGGTATGATGAGATTTCGTGTGATGAAAAATCAATTCTTCATAAAATCCAAAATCGGGACAAAAGGCAGACCAACTCCGATTACTAACGTTGGCAATTAACAAGGAGTTCAATGATGGCAGAAGACAGTAATGTACAGCGTTTGGAGGGAGCTAAGTTAATAATTTCAAGTGCAACCATTTTCGCTTTAGAGAAAGAAATAGAATTAATTAATCACATATGGAATGGACGGATAGGAATTGATAATAGGGAAAATCATACTTTAGAACTTACAGCGAAGGATGGTAAAGTTGTAAAGGGTCAATTCTCACGTGAGGAATTAGAAGATTATCCTGGAAGGATTGGAACTGAAAAAACAGATGCTAAGCTTCGAAGAATGATAGATGTTTTAAATGGTAATTAAAGCGCTTTAAAACCAATGGTGTTTTGCCAACAAGCGTGTGCACCAGACCGGAAGGGGGCGGGCCTCCACCGCTTTTTCGGAGCAAGGTGCTTAACAAACATTGTACCATTTGCATTCCCTGCATACCCCTTCCGGCAGGTGAAGAGTTCGTAACCATATAACCAAGGATGGCACCATGCGGTGGTCCCCAAAAACTGGACAATGTGCTAAGCTCTGATTCACAACATGAAAGGAGCTTTACATGATCAAGAAACGGAAACAATACAGCCCGGAATTCAAGGCAAAAGTGGCGCTGGCCGCCAT